>NZ_JBFGYC010000057.1:0-12600 GCF_041587635.1 Pontibacterium sp.
CCGCGTGACCGACTGGCTCTCCCAGTGGATGAGGTACGGGCTAATCGCGTAGTCGCGATACCGAGTGGTCGGCGAGAACTGGCCACTGGTCTTGTCGAGCGTGAAGGCCAGCAGATCTGCCTGCGCAATGAAGATGCGGTGATGGTGGAAGTGGAGTTGTGCAATGACTGAGCGTGTTTTTACCGTCGCCCTGCTTGGCAATCCCAATTGCGGTAAAACCTCCCTGTTTAATCTGCTGACCGGTTCCCGGCAACGTACCGGAAATATGGCGGGTGTGACTGTGACTGGACGGGAAGGTGAGCGCGAACATCAGGGTGTCACGCTGAAATTTGTCGATCTGCCAGGTATCTATTCGCTGAGCCACAACCGCGTTGAAGAGCGGGTCGCACGGGATTATCTGTTTGAGACGCCACCCGATCTGATTCTGAACGTCTTGGATGCAGGCAACCTGCCCCGTAATCTGGCGTTGACCACTCAATTGTTGGAGCAGCAGTTACCCACCGTGATAGCTGTGAATATGCTGGATGAAGCGGAAGCACAAGGGATCGCCCCAGACTGTGATGAGCTCGGACAACTGTTGGGTTTACCGGTGCTGCCCAGTGATGGCCGCCGTCCACGTTTCCTTGATCTGCTGTTGGACACATTGGTCGAGCAGCTGCGCACCCCATCCCAGCAACCCGATCTGGCCATCGATTACGAAAAACACGTCGAGCAGTCGCTGACTCAGTTGATGGCAACAGGCCTTAATCGCTGGCAAGCGGTGCAGGCGCTGGAGTCGGGTGGTGATGTTGCGTTTGTTCTGCATGATGACCAGCAAGCGTTGGTCAAAAAACAGATTAAACAGTTAGAAAACTATCACGATGACAGCGCTGCTCAATTGATTGCCGAAGGCCGTTACGGTTTTATTCACGGACTGATGCATAACAGCGGCAGTGATCACGAAGAGCTGGCCTTTGCTGAACACTGGCTGGATTCCATCGCGTTGAACCGTTGGTTGGGTTTTCCTATCTTTGTTGGCCTGTTGTGGTTGATGTTTGAGGCCACCTTTACCTTGGGTGCGTATCCGGCGGACTGGATCGATGCGACGGTGAGTGCCCTGGGTCAGTGGCTGGCGTCAGGATTGCCCGATGGTTTATTACGTGATGTGCTGGTGGATGGGTTAATTGCGGGTGTCGGTGGGGTGTTGGTGTTCCTGCCCAATGTGGTGTTGCTGTTCACCTTTATTGCCATCATGGAGCAGTCCGGTTATATGGCGCGAGCCGCCTTCCTCACCGATCGCCTGATGAGCCGGGTTGGCTTGCACGGTAAAGCGTTTGTGCCGCTGGTGATGGGGTTTGGCTGTAACGTCCCTGCGATTATGGCGACCCGAACGATTGAAGAACCCCGTGCCCGCCTGATCACGATTCTGATCAATCCGTTTATGAGTTGTTCTGCACGGCTTCCCGTCTATGTGTTGCTGGCGGGTGTCTTCTTTGCGGACCGTGCAGGTACCGTGATGTTTGGTATCTACATACTGGGCATTCTGATGGCGTTTACCGTGGCGTTGATTCTGTCGCGAACGATCCCGACCCAGCATGACGAGTCCTTCATTATGGAGCTGCCGCCGTGGCGTTTTCCGTCCCTACGTTCTTTGTGTCTGCATGTCTGGGATAAAGCAGGCGACTTTCTGTCCAAAATTGGCGGGGTGATTCTGGTGGGATCTCTGCTGATCTGGCTGCTGCAGACGTTCCCGCAAGGTGCCGACCAATCCTTCCTCGAACAGCTGGGGCATTTTCTGGCACCGATGTTTGCGCCGTTAGGGTTTGGCTGGCAGGAAACGGTCGCGTTGCTTTCGGGTTTTATCGCGAAAGAGGTGATTGTTGCAACATTGGCGGTGGTCTATCAGATGGGTGAACATGATATGGCGGGCTTACAGGCGGCCATGCTGGCCGGTATGGCACCGGCTGCGGGGTTGGCTCTGATGGTATTTACCCTGCTTTATATGCCGTGTCTGGCCACCATTGCGGTTATTCGTCGTGAAACGGGTAGCTGGCGCTGGGCACTGATATCGATTCTGCTGGGATTGGTGTTGGTGTTGGTGTTGGTGTTGGCGTGGGGCGGAGCGTTTATCACGTATCGGGTGGGTAGCCTGTTTTTTTGAGGACGTTGATATGCAAGATTTAGGTCTGCTCGACTGGCTGGTATTGCTGGCCGTAATTGGTGTCATCCTGATCTGGTTTAGTCGCTTTATCCGTCGAAGCCTTAAACCCGGATGCAGTCAGTCGTCAGGGTGCGCAGGCTGTAAGGGGTGTGATCAGCCGGAACCATCTCGAGAGTCCTCATCTTCTTCCTGATACGGTGTGCAACTACAGGTAGCGAATAGTGCTACCTGAACGGAGAAAATTCCTTCCATTGTGACTCTAACCAATACTGCAGCCATCAACTTAACGGGAGGCAGCGGTATGACACGTCAGGCGCAATTGGATCAGCTGGAAGCACAAGTTCGCGACACCTTGCAGGAAGGCGATATCCTGTTTATCTCCATCAACAGCTTTTTGTATAAACAGGTCGCACGCGGCACCGGTAGCTGGTGTTCTCATGTGGGTTTTGTAGTGCGCGAGCAGGAAGAGTGGTTTGTCATGGAGAGCGCCGTACCGGTGGTAAAACGCAGTCCGTTGCGCTCATTTCTGAGTAAAACCTGTGAGGATCAGGTAGCGATCCGTCGCCTCAAATCCGGTGTCAGTACCGACCAGGTTGATCGCCTGAAAGCTGAAGCCGATAAGCGCTTAGGTGCCTTCTACCATCTGGGATTTAAGTACGATTCCAAACGTCAGTTCTGTTCTAAGTTTGTCCATGAATGTTTCCGTGACGCACTGGGCATTAAGCTGGGTAAAGTCGAAACACTGGAAGTCTTGCTGGAGCAGAATCCACAGGCATCGGTCGGCTTTTGGCGCGCATGGTATTTTGGAATGATCCCATGGCAGCGCCGTACCTTAACTCCCGCCAGCCAGCTGGCCGATGATGCGCTGGAAACGGTGTTTGCCACCCGATCCTGCTAATTGACCGGTAGGTTGGGACGAGCTGCGCGGTTCCCAACGGGAGGAGTGGACCTCTTCCGTTTCCACCATTGCTGGCCGAGTAAGACCAGCGCGATTAATAGCGCCAGCCCCAATGCATATAACATGGCATCGCCCAGACAGTAGATAAACAAACCGCAGGCGCATAAGCCGATGGCAATGGCAGGACGGTGGCGGCGTGACAAAAGCTTCCATGCAGCCAGCAGGGAGGTGGTGTAGATCAGGATAAAGGCACCATTCACCCAGTGAGCTAACGCGGGGAAATCCAGTTCGGCCAGATAGCTCAGGATCAGCATGGCAGCGGAGATCAGGATGAACACCAGCAGTGCCACCGCAGGCACCTGGTGTTGATTCAGGGGTTTCAGCTGAGCGGGTAATATACCTTCATGACTGAAGCTCCACGCCAGTCGTGACAGGCTGGCAAAGTAGATATTAATCGTCGCAATGCCACTAATCAGCCCTAATGCGCCGATAATCCAGCGCCCGCCATCACCCAGTAAGACCTTAAAGGCTCCAACCATCGCGAGATCGTCTTGTGGTGCTAAGAGGGATAGATATGTACAGCCGATAAAGATGATCCCTACCAGCGTGATACCTCCGACCGTTGCCGGAATAAAATCTCTTTTTACATCTTTGAATTCGGTCGCCAGATGGGTGATCGCTTCAACCCCCAGAAAACACCAGATTGCCAGACCAATGGCAGACAGTATGTCGCTGGATGTCCCGGCTTTGACCGGTGCGGTTTCCGGCGTTGTTATCAGCAACGTTATGAGCATAATTCCAACAACCGCGAGGATGGCGAGTGCCAGTCCCAGTTGAAGCTTGCCGGATAACTGCAAGCCACGCCGGTTGATAAAAAATAGCAGGCCGAACACCAGCAGTTCACCACCGAAGGCCTCTTGAGGGGACAGCGTGACCAGCGGATTAAAGAATTCAAAGGTCATGATCAGCGCCGCGGCGGCCCCCGGTGGTACGGCAAACAGGAACACCAATCCGACCACTCGACCGGCGGTGATCCCAAAGGCTTTACTGACAAAATACGCAGGGCCTGCCGCATGGGTAAACTTACGGCCCAGCTCGGCGAATACATAAGCCAACGGCAAAATCGACAACAACAGGGTGAGCCATGCCCAGATCGCTTTGTCGCCTGCTTGAGCAATGGTGAGTTGGGGCACAATAAATACGCCGGTGCCTAGTAGTGTGGTCGCAATCAATCCCATCCCTTGCCAGCGTGTAATTGTTTGATTTAGCCTTGTCATCCCAACGCTCCGAATCGAAAACAACAGTGTACGGATGATGGCCAAAACAAGGCGTCGTTATGACGTTTCGATTTGCAGGTATTTATACGATTTCCCGACGTTATGCGGGGGCAGGTAGTCAGATGGACAGCTTTGATCAGAAAATAATCGCGGCGCTGAAGGATAATGCCCGTCAGAGTGTGTCCAGCATCGCAGAGCAGGTGAATCTTTCCCGAACGGCGGTTTCAGAACGCATGAAGCGGATGGAAGCGCAGGGTGAAATTCTGGGTTATCAGGTGCTGACCGCATCACACAACGAGAGCGGAAATACCTTAAAAGCGTACTTTGAAGTCAGCCACGGCGGGTTTGAATGTGCACCCTTTGTGCAGGAATTGATGAAGTTTCCCGAAGTACAGAGCTGCCACGGTATCAGTGGTGAAGTCGATGTCCTAGTATATGTGGAAGCACCTACTATGCAGCGCCTGCATGATCTGCTGGAAGCGGTTGATGCCCTTAAACCCAGTGGCGCCCGGATTAAGACTCATATGATTATGCGTGAGTGGCATCGCTAACACGTAGGTTGATGATGAGCGTCGTGATTCCCAACTGGGATGGCGGCAGGCCCGGTTAATCAGTCCGAAAAAAGGCGCCCGAAGGCGCCTTTTTTAATACGGTATTAGCAGCGTTTTTACGCGCCGATGATGCCACCGTCGTTACGGCGCACCACCATGATGGTGGAACGTGGTTTGCTATCGCCGCCTGCCGGGAAGTGAGACGGTTTGCCTTTTTCACCTGGATGCTGGACACCAACGAACATGGTGCGCTGATCAGGTGAGAAGGTCAGGCCGGTAATTTCACAAGCGATCGGGCCGGTTGCAAAGCGGCGAATTTCGCCCGATTCCGGGTCCGCACACAACATCTGGTTGTTCCCCATGCCGGCGAAGTCATCCTTGTTGGAGTACTTGCCGTCGGTCAGAATCCACAGGCGACCGGCATCGTCGAAGCCCAGACCGTCAGGGCTGTTGAACATGTTTTCGTTGCTGATATTGCTGGAACCCGCGTACAGGTTGCCGGAGTGAACGTCCGGGTTACCGGCGATCACCATCAGATCCCAGTTAAATTCAGCGGCAGCGTGATCTTCATTGGCAGGCCACCAACGTACGATCTGACCGTACTTGTTGTTGATGCGTGGGTTAGGACCGCCCACCGGCTGGCCATCTTTCTTGCCACGGTGTTTGTTGTTGGTCAGGGTACAGAACACAGTCTTGTTGTTCGGATGTACGGCCACCCATTCAGGACGATCCATGGTGGTTGCGCCCACCTGAGTGGCGGCTTCACGGGCAAAGATCATCACCGCGGCCTGATCTGCGAAGCCGTTCTCTTTGGTCAGGCCATTTTTGCCGTGCGTCAGTTCAACCCACTCGCCTTTGCCTTTTAGCTCACCTTCAGCCGCGTTAAAGCGCGCCACGTACAAGGTGCCGTCTTCCAGCAGGTCGCGGTTCGCTTTCATATCATTCGCGTTGTAACGCTCTTTAGAGACGAACTTGTATAAATGCTCTCCACGCTCGTCGTCACCCAGATAGACCACAACCTGACCGTCCTTGTTGATGGTCAGTGCTGCGTTCTCGTGCTTAAAACGGCCCAGAGCGGAGCGTTTTTTCGGCGTTGAGGTGGGATCAAAGGGATCGATCTCAACGACCCAACCGTGGCGGTTGGCTTCCTGAGACTCTTTCGCCAGATCGAAACGCTCATCGAACTTTGCCCACTGGTAACCACGATCTTTCGCTTTGATACCGTAACGCTTCTGCTGAGCGGTCAGTTTGATATCGGCATCGGAAGAGGAGAAGTAACCGTTGAAGTTCTCTTCACAGGTCAGGTAGGTGCCCCAAGGGGTTTGACCGTTGGCGCAGTTGTTAAACGTACCCAGTACCTTGGTGCCGGTTGGGTCCGCTTGGGTTTTCACCAGATCATGACCTGCCGCCGGGCCGGTCAGCTCCATCTCCGTATACGCCGTGATGCGACGGTTATAGGCGGAATCGTTCAGGTAATCCCAGGTGCCATCAGCGTTCTGTTTCACTTCGAATACGGATACACCGTGGGCTGCCTGAGATTTACGGACATCATCCGCTGTCATCGCGTCGCCTTTGTGCGCAAACAGCAGTTGGTAGTTGGTGTATTCGTTATTCACCGCCAGCAGCGCACGGTCTTCAGATAGCGGGAACAGGCTCATACCGTCGGTGTTGTCACCAAACTGAGCGGCCTGTGCTGCAGCGTTCTGAGTGCCGGACTGATCAAAGGCTGGTGCCCCACGCAGGATCGGATCACCCCAGGAGATCAACGGCTGAGCGCTGTAACCTTCCGGAACGATAAATGTATCGGCTGTGCTGGCGCGTACCGCAGAGAAACCGATCAGTTTGCTTGCAGCTGGTTTAGTGGCTGCCGCGACAGCCTGTGCCAAAGGGTTTGCTGCCAGAAACAGCCCCATCGCCGCAGCACCGCCCCGTAGGAAGCCACGACGGCTGACAGCCTTGTCTACAATCGTTTCCAGATCAGAAGCGTTGTCCTGCAGGCGATCTGCGTCACCCTGAAGTTGATTCTTAAGCATCTCACGAGTCCTGTTGACGTATTTTCATTGGGTCCATGTTTTAGTGGATGGGTATGACAATGGGGTGACTAAATTGTTGAACTTTTGTTTCTGAACTCTTTTTTAACGTCTTGGGTTCCATCGTTTTGCACAAAACATGCGTCTGATCAAAAAACGTTCAGCTTGGTGGTGTGTCGGCTTGAAAGGAGCAGAGATAGGCCCCATACATTAGGAGAGTAACAGAGAACCTTATATTTCTGGCAGCGCGCCAGAGGTGTAAATCGCACTTGCCTGATTAGGGAGTGCAGGAGGAGGACAGTGGCTGGCCTGATGCCAGATCTGTCGTCGTCTAAGCCACACAGGCCGACAGGCTGTGAAAGGAGAAACTATGAGACCCGATAAATTTACCGCCAAGCTTCAGGAAGCCCTGGCTGACGCGCAATCGCTTGCCGTAGGCCGTGATCACAACTACATCGAACCGCTGCATCTGCTCAGTGCACTGATGGATCAGCAGCAAGGTTCCACCCCACAACTGCTGGCGCAGGCGGGCGCTGATATTAATGTATTGCGACAGAAGCTGTCGCAGGCGCTGACTGACCTGCCCCGTGTACCGAATGCCGACGGTGAGATCCGTATCTCGCCCGATACCGGCCGTATCTTCAATTTAACCGATAAGCTGGCACAACAGCGTGGCGATCAATATATCGCCAGTGAACTGGTGCTGTTGGCGATGGTGGATGATAAATCCCCGGCCGGGAAATTGTTGCGTGAAGTGGGTGTGAATAAACAACGTCTGGAAGGAGTGATCAGTCAGATGCGCGGTGGTGAAAACGTGAACGATCCGAATGCGGAAGAGAGCCGTCAGGCGTTGGATAAATACTGTGTTGATCTGACCGAGCGCGCGGAAAGTGGCAAGCTGGATCCGGTGATTGGCCGTGACGACGAGATCCGCCGGGCGATTCAGGTGTTGCAGCGCCGTACCAAAAACAACCCGGTGTTAATTGGTGAACCGGGTGTGGGTAAAACCGCCATCGTGGAAGGTCTGGCGCAGCGGATTATCAACGGTGAAGTTCCGGAAGGTCTGAAGCACAAACGGGTACTGTCGCTGGATATGGGTGCCTTGATCGCCGGGGCGAAGTTCCGCGGTGAGTTTGAAGAGCGCCTGAAAGCGGTGCTGAATGAATTGTCGAAACAGGAAGGCCAGATCATTCTGTTTATCGATGAGCTACACACCATGGTCGGTGCCGGTAAAGCCGATGGGGCGATGGATGCGGGTAATATGCTCAAGCCTGCGCTGGCGCGTGGTGAGCTGCACTGCGTGGGTGCCACGACACTGGACGAGTACCGTCAGTACGTAGAGAAAGATGCCGCACTGGAACGCCGTTTCCAGAAAGTGCTGGTGGATGAACCGAACGAAGAAGATACCGTGGCGATCCTGCGTGGGTTGAAAGAGCGCTATGAAGTGCACCACGGTGTGGATATCACCGACTCGGCCATTATTGCTGCCGCGAAGTTGTCACAGCGTTATATCACCGATCGGCAGCTGCCGGATAAAGCGATCGACCTGATCGATGAAGCAGCCAGCCGAATCCGCATGGAGATGGACTCCAAGCCGGAAGATATGGACCGCCTGGAACGTCGCCTGATCCAGCTAAAAATGGAACGTGAAGCGCTGAAGAAAGAGAAAGACAGTGCGGCTCAGAAACGTCTGGCCGAGCTGATCAGCACCATCGGCATACTGGAGAAAGAGTTCGCCGACCTGGATGAGATCTGGAAGGCAGAAAAAATTGCCCTGCAAGGCTCCCAGAAAGTGAAAGAGGAGCTGGACCAGGTCCGTGTGGAGATGGAAAAAGCACGCCGTGAAGGTGATCTCTCCCGCATGTCTGAACTGCAATACGGGCGTATCCCCGAGTTGGAACGCCAGCTCGAACAGGCCAGTGAAGCGGAACAGCATGAAGGCGAAAGCAAAAACAAACTGCTGCGTAACAAAGTCACTGAAGAGGAAGTCGCAGAAGTGGTCTCCCGCTGGACAGGTATCCCAATCAGCAAAATGCTGGAAGGTGAGCGCGAAAAACTGTTGCGTATGGAAGCCGAGCTGCATAAACGGGTGATGGGGCAGGAGGAAGCCGTCGTAGCGGTGTCCAATGCGGTGCGCCGTTCCCGCGCAGGCTTGTCCGATCCTAATCGCCCACACGGTTCTTTCCTGTTCCTCGGTCCCACCGGGGTGGGTAAAACCGAACTCTGTAAGGCGCTGGCCGGTTTCCTGTTTGATACCGAAGAGGCGATGGTGCGCATCGATATGTCTGAGTTTATGGAGAAACACTCTGTCGCTCGCCTGATCGGTGCACCTCCGGGTTACGTGGGGTATGAAGAGGGTGGTTATCTGACCGAAGCGGTGCGCCGTAAACCTTACTCTGTGTTGCTGTTGGATGAGGTGGAGAAAGCCCACCCGGATGTATTCAACATCCTGTTGCAGGTGCTGGAAGATGGCCGCCTGACCGATGGGCAAGGCCGTACCGTCGACTTCCGCAATACCATCATCGTGATGACCTCCAATCTGGGGTCGGACCTGATTCAGAACTTCAGCGACGATGATGACTACGAACTGATGCGCGCGGCGGTAATGGATGCCGTGGGTGGTCACTTCCGTCCTGAGGTAATCAACCGTATCGATGAAGTGGTGGTATTCCACAGCCTGAAGAAAGCGCAGGTGGCGGGTATCGCCGAAATTCAGCTCAACCGTTTGCGTGCACGTTTAGCTGAGCGTGAGCTGACGCTGAGTATGACTTCGACCGCGATGGATAAGCTGGTGGAGCTGGGCTTTGAGCCGATCTACGGTGCACGGCCGCTGAAACGGGCGATTCAGCAGTATATTGAAAACCCATTAGCGCAGAAGTTACTGTCTGGTGACTTTGCGACCGGGGATGAGATTGCTGTGGATGTGGAGGCGGGGGTGTTTAGCTTTCGCTAAGTTTATAAGTTCAACCTGTAGGCATCGGGCGTTTCTCGTTCCCATGCTCCTGCGTGAGAATGCAGGCCGAGCTTAGCAGGGCGCTCAGGTCATCACTGCAACCGCAGTATGGGTTCCCACGTTCCCACGGAGGACTGTGGGAACCAGAGAAGCTGCGGAACGCTTCCAGTGCTCGTCTGCGTAGGGCGATAATCCCTTTCTCGTTCCCACGCTCCCGCGTGGGAATGCAGACAGAACTTCGCACGGCACTTAGTGTAAATAGCTCGACCTCTGTATGGATTCCCACGGAGGACCGTGGGAACCAGAGAAGTGTGCGCTTGATGCCGGGCACGGGCTAGATTCCCCTCTACGCTGCCGAGCATTGCAGGGTTTACATGGATTTAAGGCGAGGACGGTCTGAGGCCCGAAGGACCGAGTTCCGCAGCCTCATGCGCATCCGAAATGCGCAGGGAACCGGACGTAGTCCGGCAAGTAGCGGGGCTGACGGGGATTGATAAGGGGAGTTCAGAGACTTCTCTTATCTTGCCCAAAAAGGGCGAAAGAGTTATTCAGAAACCCCTCTATACCAGAACGGGTCATCAGAATAGATGACTCCGAATCCCTTCCACGTTACATTCAAAACAGCAACTACCCATTACCCCGGATACACCCCCATGGACCTCGCCACTTTCATCACCACCCACGAAACTACCATCCGCTTAAGCTGCTTCTTAGGCATCCTCTCGCTGGTGGCACTATGGGAGTTGATCGCCCCTCGTCGTACGTTGCGCATCTCTAAAGCCGTGCGCTGGGCCAACAACCTGAGCTTGGTTTTTCTGAATAGCTTTATTCTACGTCTGCTCTTTCCGGCGGCAGCGGTTGGGGTCGCTGTTTGGGCGCAAGACAATGGTTGGGGGCTGTTCAACCTGCTAGAGCTGCCGTTCGCTGTCAGTCTGATACTCGGCCTGCTATTGATGGATCTGGCGATCTACGCTCAACATGTCCTCTTCCATCACGTTCCTGTCCTTTGGCGCTTACATCGAGTGCATCATGTTGATCTGGATTATGACGTAACAACGGGGGCACGCTTTCACCCCATCGAAATAGTGCTCTCTATGTTGATCAAGTTTGTGCTGATCTGCGTATTAGGAATAGCACCGTTAACAGTTATCGTGTTTGAGCCGATTCTGAACGGCGCGGCGATGTTTAATCACGGCAATATCCGTCTGCCAGCAGCGCTGGATAGGTATTTGAGGTTGGTGCTGGTGACACCGGATATGCATCGGGTGCATCACTCTGTTCAGATGGATGAAACCAACAGCAACTTTGGCTTTAACCTGCCGTGGTGGGATCGCCTGTTCGGAACTTATAAAGCGCAGCCGGATGCCGGGCAAGAAGGTATGCAGATTGGGGTAAAAGGGTTTGATAACCCGAAAGAGACTCAGTGGCTACCGGGAATGTTATGGGTGCCGTTTCGCCGAAAAGGCTAAATAGAGGCAAGCAGAGGCTAATTGGCAGCCTCTGCTGAGAGCGGTGACGCTGAGTTACTGCAGATTAATACAGCGCAGTTTCGTCACGTACCACGTCTTTGAGCACTTGCAGAAACAAACTGTCTGCATCGCTGTGTTCAAGTGGAATCTTAACGTTGGTGGTGGAGGACAGCTCATCCGCGATCAGCATGTCCGCGTTGGGTTCGTTGATGTGCTTACGGGCGATCTCGATCGCTTTTTCGCTGATCTCCGGTTCCGCCAGTACTTTGCGGATAAACAACATCAACTCGTTGATTACACGGTCTTTATTTTTAATTTCTGCAACGCTCATTCAGGCGCTCCTTAGGTAATCTGTTGTACAAGCCCATCGTCGTATAGCCATTATAAAAACGTCGTGGGTTTTTCCTCACTATAACCCGAAGATGGATTCTCTGCATTCCCCGTTTTTCGTTGGTTGTAGGTTGATCAATGGCCGATGAAGTGCGAGAATTAGCGCCAAATTTCTTCCGACCTTGGACTATTAGGCCACCCCGAATGTCCGGCGGAGTTAAGTATTGCCGCTTAACTTCCTGAAAGGTCTGCCAGTTGAGCGATCCTCAATCTTGGCGAGCACCCGAACGTGAGTCGCTTGTATCTCGTTTATCAGGAACGGTATTTGTAAGTTTTCCCATCCCGGGCGTCATCCACGCTTGATGGGCGACTACGTTCATTCGTTGCAGAAATAAACTGTCAAAATGTCGGAATTGAGTCCGACGCAGTGAGAGGGTGAAACAGTGGAATTACTTTCAGGCGCCGAAATGGTTGTGCGCGCCCTTAAAGACGAGGGTGTTGAAAACATCTACGGGTATCCGGGTGGCTCAGTACTGCACCTGTACGATGCTCTTTTCCAGCAGGAAGATGTCAAACACATACTGGTGCGCCACGAGCAGGCGGCTACCCACATGGCCGATGCTTATGCACGTGCGACCGGTAAAGCGGGCGTTGCGCTGGTAACGTCTGGCCCAGGTGCAACCAATGCCGTCACCGGTATTGCGACTGCCTACATGGATTCTATTCCGATGGTTGTCATTACCGGTCAGGTAATGAGCCATCTGATTGGTGAAGACGCGTTCCAGGAAACCGACATGATCGGTATTTCCCGTCCGGTGGTGAAACACAACTTCAGTGTTCAGCATCCGGAAGAGATCCCGTCGATCATCAAGAAAGCATTCCATATCGCTCAGACGGGTCGTCCGGGTCCGGTGGTTGTTGATATCCCTAAGGATATGACGAACCCAACCGA
>NZ_JBFGYC010000058.1:0-12241 GCF_041587635.1 Pontibacterium sp.
ACAATTCCTTGCGATACAGGGATAATATCCGGTTTCCTGAGGTGTCTCTGTCCAGCAGTGTGGTCGCATAATCCACCGCCTGCTGCATAGAGACATTTTGCCTTCCTGAACAGTTAACCGGTATCTGTACGCTGATGAAAGAACATATTGCAGAGTTGATCCAGTCTGCCCTGAACTCACTGCTGGAAAACGGGGTCCTGCCTGCAGATGTGCAACCGCGCATCATGGTAGAAAACACCCGTGACAAGAGCCACGGCGACTTCGCCTCCAACGTGTCCCTGACACTGGCGAAAGCGGCGAAGCGCAATCCACGCGAGCTGGCTCAGATGATCACTGATGCACTGCCGGCATCGCCACAACTGGATCGCACTGAAATCGCAGGTCCCGGTTTCATCAACTTCTTTATGAATCAGGAATCCACTGCTGCGGTTGTGGAACAGATCCTGACGCAGGGCCAAAGCTTTGGTCTGGTCGAGAAAAAGAGCGATGAAAAAGTTCAGGTCGAGTTTGTCTCTGCAAACCCAACCGGCCCACTGCACGTAGGTCATGGTCGCGGGGCTGCCTACGGAGCAACCGTATCTGATTTGCTGGAAGCCGCAGGTGTGAACGTTGATCGTGAATATTACGTCAACGACGCCGGTCGTCAGATGAACATTCTGGCTACCAGTGTATGGCTACGTTATCTGGAAAAATGCGGTCAGGAACTGATATTCCCTTGTAACGGCTACAAAGGCGCTTACGTCCATGATATCGCTGCTGAATTGCAAGCGAAGGAAGGCGATCGTCTGAGCCGTCCGGTTGCGGATGTCTTTGCAGATATCCCCGATGATGAGCCGTTTGGTGGCGACAAAGAGATCCATATCGATGCCCTGATCGAGCGTGCAAACGCTCTGCTGGGTGAAGACGATTACCGTATTGTTTTTGACGCTGGTCTGGATTCAATCCTGACTGATATTCGTGATGACCTCGGTGAGTTCGGTGTGAACTACCAGACTTGGTTCTCCGAACGTTCCCTGACCAGTACCGGTGATGTCGATCGCGCACTGGAAACCCTGACCGAAAAAGGGTTTATCTATAAAGATGAGACTGACGGTAACTTCTGGTTCCGCTCCACCGAATTCGGTGATGACAAAGACCGCGTCGTGAAACGTGCTAACGGTCAGACGACATACTTTGCCTCCGATATCGCGTACCACATGAATAAGTTTGAACGTGGCTACGATAAAGTGATCAACATCTGGGGCGCGGATCACCACGGTTACATCACCCGTGTAAAAGCCGCCATCCAGGCACTGGGCTATGATCCAGAGCGTCTGGTGGTCCGTCTGGTTCAGTTTGCGATCCTGTATCGTGGCGAAGAACGCGTACAGATGTCCACACGCTCCGGCTCTTTTGTGACCCTGCGCGAACTGCGTGACGAGGTTGGCAGCGATGCCTGCCGTTTCTTCTATGTGACCCGCAAAGCGGAACAGCATATGGACTTCGATCTGGAGCTGGCTAAATCTGAGTCCAAGGACAACCCGGTTTACTACATTCAGTACGCCCATGCCCGTGTATGTTCTGTCATGCGCAAGCTGAGTGAAGCGGGCTGGTCCTGGGATAAGGCTGCTGGCCTCGCAGCATTGTCACGTCTGGAAACCGAACACGAAAAAGACCTGATCACCAAGCTGTCCAAGTACCCGGATGTCCTGAAAAACGCCGGTCTTTCTCACGAGCCTCACATGCTGGCAAATTACCTGAAAGAGCTGGCAAGCGATTTCCATACGTACTACAACGCGCAGAAGATGTTGATCGAGGATGCAGAACTGCGTAATGCTCGCCTCACGCTGAGTGAAGCCTCGCGTCAGGTGATCTCTAACGGCCTGCAGCTGCTCGGCGTAAGCGCACCGGAGCACATGTAAGCATGGCAGCGCGCAAAGACTTTGCCTCTAAAAAGCGGAATGGCAAAACCGCCACCCGCAGCAGCGGCAAAAAACCCGCAGCACCGCGCAAGCAGCAACCGGCGGCGAAGAGCAAAAAGCCCTTCCCGCTAAAGTTGCTGCTGGTCACGGTGTTGATGTCTGGCGCGCTGGGCTATCTTCTGTACAGTCTGATACAGGTAAAACCCGGGAACACGGGCACGGTGACCACTGTTAGCAAACCCGCTCCTAAACCTAAAACCGAAGCAAAGAAACCCGAAAAGCCTAAAACGGTTGCGGCAAAACCGCCCAAACCGGACACAGCTCCTAAAGATGAAAAACGCTTCGAGTTTTATCAGATGCTACCCAAAAGCGAGGTAACGACTTCCGACCCTACGGTTTATAAGTCCACACCTCGCAACGCGGTCAACGTCACCCAGTACCTGCTGCAAGCGGGATCCTTCCGTAATCCGGCTGATGCCGATCGGATGCGCGCCCAGTTGATATTGCTGGGACTGCCAAATGTACGCAGCGAAAAAACAGCCAGCGGCAATGCCGGGACTTGGTACCGTGTACGTACAGGCCCCTTTAAGAACCGTACAGAGCTGAAAAACGCCACCAACAAGCTGGCAAAACAGAACATCTTCCCGCTTAAGATCAAAGCCAACTGATCTCATTCGCTTTAAAATGCCCTGCTTTGGTCGAACCTTGCAGGGCAGCCCTTGAAAAAGCCCCGTACGCATCCATATCTAAGTCATTCGATAAACTACATCTATCCATAAAAGGTTCAGTGCTTCATGACTACCATTGTTTCAGTACGCCGCGGTGACAAAGTTGTTGTAGGCGGTGATGGTCAGGTATCCCTGGGCAACACCGTGATGAAAGGCAGCGCGAAGAAAGTAAATCGTCTGCCAAAACATGACGTGATTACCGGTTTTGCAGGTTCAACTGCGGATGCCATCACCCTGCGTGATCTGTTCGAACAGCAGCTGGACAAACATCAGGGCAACATCGTCAATGCGGTTATCCATCTGGCGCGCGAATGGCGTAGCGACCGAGTGCTGCGCCGCCTGGAAGCGCTGATGCTGGTAGCCAACGAAGAAAAAACGTATCTGATCTCCGGCAGCGGCGATGTGATCGAACCGGAAGATGGCGTGATTGCCATCGGTTCTGGCGGTAACTTTGCACTGGCGGCGGCCCGTGCACTGACTGACAACACCGAACTGGCTGCCAATGACATTGTAGAAAAAAGCCTACAGATCGCCGCAGGCATCTGTGTGTTTACCAACGACAACCTGACCATCGAAGAGCTGGATTCAGTAGCCTGATTCCAACGGGAGTTTTTAATGTCTAATATGACCCCTCGCGAAATCGTACACGAACTGGATCGCCACATTGTCGGCCAGGATGAAGCTAAACGCTCCGTGGCGAACGCCTTACGTAACCGCTGGCGCCGTATGCAGCTGAACGAAGAGCTGCGTGTAGAAGTAACACCCAAGAATATTCTGATGATCGGCCCGACCGGTGTCGGTAAAACTGAGATTGCCCGTCGTCTGGCGAAACTGGCCAACGCACCCTTTATCAAAATCGAAGCCACCAAATTCACCGAAGTTGGTTACGTGGGACGCGACGTTGAAACCATCATCCGTGATCTGGTGGACATGGCGATCAAGATGCTGCGTGAAACCGAGATGGAAAAGGTTCGCTTCCGCGCAGAAGAAGCCGCTGAAGAGCGCATTCTGGATGCATTGCTGCCTCCCGCACGTGATACCAGCTTCAGCAACGAGCCGGCTGAAACATCCCGTACTGACAGCGCCACACGCCAGATTTTCCGTAAGAAACTGCGTGAAGGCCAGCTGGACGACAAAGAGATCGATATCGAAGTCGCTCAGCCTCAGGTGGGCGTTGAGATCATGGCGCCTCCGGGTATGGAAGAGATGACCAGTCAGCTGCAGAACATGTTCTCCGGCATGGGCAACCAGCGCAAGCAGAGCCGTCGTTTGAAGGTGAAAGAAGCCTTCAAGATGCTGACGGATGAAGAAGCGGCGGGTATGGTCAAAGAGGACGAACTCAAGCAGCAGGCCGTTGATGTTGTGGAACAGAACGGTATCGTCTTCCTCGACGAGATCGATAAGGTCTGCAAACGTACCGAGAACACCGGTGGCGATGTCTCCCGAGAAGGCGTGCAGCGCGATCTGCTGCCTCTGATTGAAGGTTGCACGGTTAGCACTAAGTACGGCATGGTCAAAACGGACCATATTCTGTTTATCGCTTCCGGCGCGTTCCATCTGGCACGTCCATCTGATCTGATCCCAGAGCTTCAGGGTCGGCTGCCGATTCGTGTCGAGCTGAGCGCTCTGACACCGGAAGATTTCCGCCGTATCCTGACCGAACCCAATGCCTCGCTGACCGAACAGTATCAGGCATTGCTGAAAACGGAAGGCGTCGATCTGACGTTTACTGAAGAAGGTATCCATCGCATCGCGGAGCTGGCGTTCCAGGTCAACGAGCAAACCGAAAACATCGGAGCGCGCCGTCTGCACACGATGATGGAGCGATTGCTAGAAGAACTGTCATTTAACGCGTCAGATCTGGCCGGTCAATCCATCACTGTGGATAAACCGTTTGTGAATAAATACTTAGATGAGCTGAGCCAGGACGAAGATCTGAGCCACTACATCCTGTAAAGCGGATCATCCGTTACACACTAAGGGCGTATACTTAAGAAGCCACTGAACACATGCTGTTCAACGGCGATCTGAGATACGCCCTTTTTATTTTTTGACGTCTTCGACACGCAGTTAACACAGCGTTTTTGAAGACACCTGTTTTGAGGCACCCACAATGAGCCACACGCTTCCGACCGATATCCGGCTACATAAAAAGTCCCGCACTCTTGAACTGGTCTATGGCGACATCAACTACGAGCTGACCGCCGAGTACCTGCGGGTACATTCGCCTTCCGCTGAAGTTCGTGGCCACGGCATTGGCAATGGCGTACTGCAAACCGGCAAACAACTGGTCGGCATCAAAGGCGTCCAGCCCGCTGGGAATTATGCTCTCAAGATCATCTTTGACGACGGACACGATAGCGGCCTGTTCACCTGGGAATACTTGTTGGATCTTTGCCAGAATCACGACCAGCACTGGCAAACCTATCTGCAAAAACTGCAAGACGCCGGAGCCAGCCGTAATGACGGCATGATCGCCCGCGGCTGAGGAACCTAACAGCGGACTTGATACCGGTTAGGGACAAATTCGAACCGTGCCGGTACAATGCGTGCAATTTAATCGTTAAGCGATATCCAGAATCATGACCGACCAAAACAAAGACCAGACCACTCACTTTGGCTACGATACCGTCGATGTGAATGAGAAGCAGAAAAAAGTCGCTGATGTGTTCCACAGTGTGGCGGCTAAATACGATGTGATGAATGACCTGATGTCCGGTGGTGTTCACCGCATCTGGAAACGTTTGACCATCGAACAAAGCGGCGTACGGGCCGGTGGTACGGTACTGGATATTGCGGGCG
Source organism: Pontibacterium sp. (assembly GCF_041587635.1). NCBI lineage: Bacteria > Pseudomonadati > Pseudomonadota > Gammaproteobacteria > Oceanospirillales > Oceanospirillaceae > Pontibacterium > Pontibacterium sp. The sequence continues at coordinate 5,432 of NZ_JBFGYC010000058.1, forward strand.
GTACCGGCGACCTGACCATGCGTTTTTCACGTCTGGTCGGCCCCACGGGCAAAGTCGTATTGGCGGATATTAACGATTCCATGCTGAAAGTCGGCCGTGACCGTCTCTATGACCGTGGCATTACCGGCAATGTTGAGTTTGTACAGGCCAACGCACAAAGCCTGCCGTTCCCGGACAACACCTTCGATGTCATTACCATCGCGTTTGGTCTGCGTAACGTCACTTACAAAGATCAGGCATTGGCCTCCATGGCCCGTGTTCTGAAGCCCGGCGGTAAACTGATGGTATTGGAGTTCTCCAAAACTGACAATCCGGTGCTGACCAAGCTGTATGATTTCTACTCCTTCAACATTCTGCCTCAGATGGGTCAGATGATTGCTGGAGACGCAGAAAGCTACAAATATCTGGCAGAATCCATTCGCATGCACCCGGATCAGGATACCCTGAAAGGGATGATGGAAACCGCGGGCCTGACCTCCTGTAAATACCAGAATATGACCGGTGGTATTGTTGCCCTGCACACAGGCATCAAACCTTAAAGATTACTCAGGATCACAACGATGATTGAGCTGCTCAACGCCACTGCTTTTACCGTCGCAGAAGAAGCGGTCAACACCCTGCTGCAGCGGGACGAAGTCACGCTTGAGCGGCTGGGTAAACTCAGCGGTAAAGTGATCGCTATCCAGCTTACGCTGCCGGCGATCACACTCTATATCCTACCCAACTGCACCGGCCTGCAACTTCAATCCCATATTGAAGACGATGCGGATGTCATCCTGAGCGGCGGCCCCACTGATTTCAGCAAATTGCTGACCAGCAAAGACTCTGCCGAGGCGATGTTTGGTAAAGGGATTACCGTGACAGGCGACAGTGGCTTAGCCAACCGTTTTCAGGAGATTCTGGCCGATACTCAGATCGACTGGGAAGGCGCACTGGGAGATATCATCGGTGACCTGCCCGCCCACCAGCTGACGAACTTCCTGAACTGGAAAGCCAGCAGTTACAAACGCACGGGCAGCAGTTTTATCCACAACCTCGAAGAATACCTGACGGAAGAAGCCCGTATGTTGCCGAGCCGTCCGGAAGTGGATAACTTTCTGAAGAACGTTGATCAGACGCGCGATTCAGTCGAACGTATTGAAGCACGTATCCAGCAACTGCAACACACGCTGCATAGTAACTGAGTCATCCGTCGCTTAACCCAGCATCGGCTCATCCGTTAAGGTGAGCCGGCCTTCTACTTCCAATCTCTTCGACCGATCAACAATACGCTGCTGTGCCGCTTCAACATTTCGCCTCGGCACCGGTGCCATAACAGACAGCTCAGCCTGGATGTTGGCCGCCCGCCCCTTTGATATCCCTATAAGCAACGCCTGCTGCTGTTGCGTGTCTAATCCACGCAGAGCCAGTATCAGATCGCTATCCGAAACCTCAGCCAGGAGCCGCGCCAGCTGAACCGGAGCCAGAACAATCAGATCAGTGAAGGAAAAGCGCTGCTCTATCAGCCAATCGGCGAGAGCCGGGTCATCATGACGAATCTGCACGATCATCGCATCGGAGTCGGCTGGAGACATCCCCGCCAGCATCGATGCAAGTCGCTGCCAGCCGGGTTTGATAGACAATGTCATATTCAGCCGATCAGAACGGCTTCACCACGACAAAGATCAGGATAGGGATAAAGATCAGTAGTGGCAGTTCGTTAAACAGACGGAAATAACGCCCGCTGCGATCGAGTGCACCTGCCTGCATCTTTTTCAGATACGCTTTGCACCAGTGATGATAGCCAATCAGCAACACCACAAAAGTCAGCTTGGCATGCAGCCAACCGCCGCCAAAGCCAAACCCCAGCCACAGCCAAAGGCCGAGACCCAGCGTAAACACCGCCATGATGGTCATAAAGCCGTACAGCTTCTTCGCCATGATCTCCAGCCGTGCAACGTCCTGTCCTGCTTCACGTCCTTCCACGTAGTGCACAAAGATACGTGGCAGATAGAAGATACCCGCCATCCAGCTGGTCATTGCCAGAATGTGAAAGGTTTTTATCCACAACATCGGTTTCTGTTCCTCACTAAGATCCTTGGGTTCAGAGGGTTTTGAAGCCCGCTCTGATATTTCGTACCGCGATACTACGCTGAAACTTATCGAGCGGCCGTTTTCACGCTCAGCAGATCGGTCAGCTCCACCTGCAACTCGTCACCCGGTAATACTGGGCCCACACCCGCTGGCGTACCCGTCAACACCACATCCCCCGGCTCCAGCGTAAAGAAAGCGCTGATATAACTGATCAGTGGCAACACCTGATTGAGCATCTGGCTGCTGTTACCGTTCTGTCTCTGCTCGCCGTTCACGATCAACCGGATCTGCTGATCCTGAAGGTCAGACACCTGATCGGGTTGTACAAATACAGACAGCGGACAAGCCCCATCAAAGGCTTTCGCTTTCTCCCAGGGATGACCCTTCTGCTTCAGTTCATCCTGTAGGTCACGCAGTGTCAGATCCAAGCCTAAACCCACACCGGCAATCGCTGCTTTCGCCGCGCTCAGATCAGCATGCTGTAAACGCTCACCGATCAGGATCGCCATCTCCGTTTCGAAATGCACAGAACCTAAGCCCTGCGGCACCGCAAACGGCTCTTCCATCGCCACAACACTGCTCGCTGGCTTGATAAACAACATCGGCTCAGTCGGAATCGGGTTGTTCAGCTCGGCAGCATGATCAGCGTAGTTGCGCCCCACACAAACCACTTTACCCAGTGGCAGATCGATCTCAGTGTTATCCTTCATTCGGTGCGTGTATTGCATAGTGCCTCCCCTCTCTTTTCAGCTGCGCCATCTTAGCTTGCTGTTGCCTCCGGTAAAAGTTGCAAACTCCGGTTAACGACAAAAGCCCGCGCTGAAAGCCAGTCGCGGGCGCTACCACTTTATAAAACACTGAATCAGGAAAACTGTAACGGTCGTTTATCCTGCTGATACAACCATAGAGCAGATAGCAAGGTACAACTCAGCACCAGTAAAGATCCAACCACGATGCCGTGCCAACCGGCCCACTGCCAGAACGGATCAAGATAAAAGCCACCGCAGCTTGCTCCCAGATAGTAGAACACCAGATAAAGAGAGTTGGCACTGGCACGGGCATGGGGCGCTGCCCGACTGACCCAGCTACTGGCGGATGAATGCGCCAGAAAGAACCCAAAGCTATTCAGCAAAAAGCCCGCAATAATCGCCCACAAACCGGACGACAAAGTCACCAGTGAGCCCAGAATCAGCACACCGATGCCCAGCGCGATAACGAGCGGCTGTGGCGCATACTGAGCAATCTTGCCCGAGAATGCCGAACCAATCGTACCAGTCAGGTAAGTAAGGAATAACATGCCCAACAACGAAGCGGGTAGATTATAGGGCGTATCGGCCAATACAAAGGTGATGTAACTGTACTGATTGATAAAGATAAAGAAGTTAAAGCCACCAATCAGGTACGCGGTCAGCAACAGAGGATTACGCAAGTGGCCTAACAGATCCCGTCCCATGGCAACCGGGTGCAGCGGCTTGGCTTTAAACTGGCGGGAGTTCGGCAGTAACAGCGCAAAGGCAGTCAAACACACCACACTGACCAGCGTCATCGCCAGAAAGGCATCTGACCAACCCAGCCAGTCTCCCACAAAACCACCGATCAGGCGGCCACTGATCCCCCCCAGAGTGTTACCACTGATGTAGATCCCCACCGCCACCATCAGTGCTTTTTTACTGAACTCGTCTCCCATATATGCAATGGCGATAGCCGGAAGTCCCCCCATCAAGAAGCCTTGAGCACCACGCAACCAGAGCAACGTACCGTAATCTTGCGTCTGCGAGAGTAACAACGTAATCAGGCTGGTACCGCCAATACTCAAAATCATCAGCCACTTGCGCCCAATCGCATCCGATAAGGGCCCATACACCAGCAGCGACAACCCCAGGGTGAGTGTCGAGACCGTAAAACTCCAGCCTGCTTCCAGTGCACTGACGTTAAAGTCCTGCGCCAGCATCGGTAACAACGGCTGGGTCAGATAGAGGTTGGCAAAAATCGTATAGGAGCCCAGACACAATGCCAGCGTCGCGCGCCAGAACAGCGGACTGCCAGTTTCAATATCAGATGAATGTGTCGTCGCTGTCATAAAACCTCCCAGATTCAGTCCGGAAGATTAGCAACGCCTAATGAATCATTAAAATATATACTATTGATCACTTACATAAGATTTATTGATCATTATGGATATTAAACCCCTACGTTACTTTCAGGCTATCGCCGACGCTAACAGTTTTACCAAAGCGGCTGAACAACTGCATGTGGCACAACCCGCCATCAGCATGGCCATTAAAAAACTGGAAGCCGAGCTGGATCTCACACTGTTTCACCGCCATGAACGTCAGATTAGCCTCACCGACGAAGGCAAAAAGTTACTCCTGCACAGCCGTCGCATCCTACAAGCCATTGATGATGCCCGACTGGAGATGGAAGAACTCAAAGGCCTCACGAAAGGCGAGGTGCGGGTCGGCATCCCCAGTATGTTGGGGTCCTATTATTTCCCCCCCATCCTGATGGCCTTTCGCCACCGTTATCCTGAGCTGGATCTGTCAGTGATTGAGGGCGGTACCTGGCAGCTTCAACAGATGCTGGAGCGAGGCGAGCTTGATCTGGCGATCATCGTGGCCGACGTTCTGCCGCAGGAGCTACATGCACGCACCTTTCTGCGTGAACAAATGCTCGTCACCGTGGCGAAAGATCACCCTCTGGCTCAACAAACCGCTGTCAGTTACGACGACTTCTTCCGTGAAGAGCTGGTGATGTTTAAAGAGGGCTATTTCCACCGCAAGGTTGTTGACCGTTTGGCGGCCAAAACCGAGTGCACGCCCAATATTAGCTTTGAAACTAACCTGATCCCCCTGATCAAAGCGATCGTCACTCAAGGCTTCGGTATCAGCACGTTATTGGGCATGGTGATAGAGGAAGATCCCGACCTGATCGGACTACCCTTTGAAGAACCAGTATGGCTGGACCTCTCTATCGCTTGGCGTCGCAATGGTTATCTCTCGCGGGCAAATCAAGCCTTTGTCGACTTTCTGCTGGAACACAGCTGACAGCCTGCAACGGACCCTCTATGATGCTGCGCAGCTATTTAGAGGACATAAAACATGAACGTAAACGAATATTTCGACGGTAACGTAAAATCCATTGGCTTCGAAAACAACGAAGGTCGTGTCACTGCAGGCGTTATGGCACCGGGTGAATACGAATTTGGCACCAGCGAAGACGAGCTGATGAAAGTCGTTTCCGGTGAACTGATTGTGAAGCTGCCAGGCGAAGGCGAGTTCACAGCGTACCCAAGCGGCACCGAATTCAAGGTTGCAGCGAATCAGAGCTTCCAGCTGAAAGTAGAACAGGCCACTGCGTACCTGTGCTTCTACAGTTAAGCTAAGCCTCGCTTAAACGGCGCGTTTTGCCGTCGACAGGGGTCTAAACCCCTGTCTGTTCTCCCTTGATCCTGCGTGATCTTCTGTACCCTACCTCACTTCATCTTGAATATTTTTCCAGCAAACTCCCGTCAAGCCGCGTCCTTTTCATGTGGCCCTGTGCTAATATATCGCCCTTGATTTTAGGCCGATTGACCCCGGCGGAATATTCCGCCCCATACGAGAGTTAGCAGAAGATGAGCCCAACTACTTCTCTTGAAAAGAGCAAGATTAAAATTCTGCTGCTGGAAGGCGTGCACCAATCTGCGGTTGATACCCTCAACGCACACGGCTACAGCAACATTGAATACGTAAAAGGCGCACTGCCTGAAGCAGAACTGATCGAAAAGGTGAAAGACGTTCACTTTATCGGTATCCGTTCACGCAGTCAGCTGACTGATAAAGTCTTCGACGCCGCTGAAAAGCTGGTTGCCGTTGGCTGTTTCTGCATCGGCACCAACCAGGTGAATCTGACTGCAGCAACTCAGCGTGGTGTCGCTGTCTTTAACGCACCTTACTCCAACACCCGTTCCGTAGCGGAGCTGGTATTGGCGGAAGCGATCATCCTGCTGCGTGGCGTAGCAGAGAAGAACGCTAAAGCACACCGTGGTGAGTGGCAGAAATCTGCAGTGAACTCTTACGAAATCCGTGGCAAAAAGCTGGGTATCGTAGGTTACGGCAGCATCGGTTCCCAGCTGAGCGTGCTCGCTGAATCTCTGGGTATGGAAGTCTATTTCTACGACGTAGTGACGAAGTTGCCGCTGGGTAACGCTACTCAGATCGCGTCCATGAAAGAGCTGCTGGGCATGTGTGATGTCATCTCCCTGCACGTTCCTGAGACTGGCGCGACTAAAGATCTGATGGGCAAAACTGAGTTCTCTCAGATGAAGGAAGGTTCTGTCTTCCTGAACGCAGCCCGCGGCACCGTCGTCGACATCGACGCTCTGTGTGGTGTACTGGCAGAAGGTCGCCTGCTGGGTGCAGCGGTTGACGTATTCCCGGTTGAGCCTCGCACCAATAAGGATGAGTTTATCTCTCCTCTGCGTGAATTCGACAATGTGATCCTGACCCCACACGTGGGCGGCTCCACCATGGAAGCCCAGGAAAACATCGGTTACGAAGTGGCTGAGAAGCTGGCTAAGTACAGTGACAACGGTACCTCTATTACTTCCGTAAACTTCCCGGAAGTTGCACTGCCAGAGCATCCGAATGTTCACCGTCTGCTGCACATCCACAACAACGTGCCAGGTGTACTGACTGCTATCAACACCATCTTCTCCGAAAACAACATCAACATCTCTGGTCAGTACCTGCAGACCAA
>NZ_JBFGYC010000059.1:0-12056 GCF_041587635.1 Pontibacterium sp.
CAGATGACTGCCTATTTTTGTGCATTTGCGGTAGAATCGCCGCAATATTAGAACCCACTAAAACAGCGTCACCGCATAAAGTGCACAGATTGATAATTTTTGCGGTTGAGCCTGTTCATTTTCTCATCAGGGCTGACGCCGTTATAATAGGCGCCAAATTTTCGATCCCAAACTAGCTATGGGCGACGTTTCGATGAACAAAAAAACGCTTCTTGCAGCGGCACTGCTGCTTAGTTTAAACACTCCAGCTCTTCTTGCAGCCGATCTGGGCAAAGGCGCACGTGCTTTTGACAGCCAGAATTACAGTGCAGCGCTTGAGGAACTGGAGCCTCTGGCGAAAGATGGCGACCCAGACGCAACTAACATGCTGGGCCAGATGTATGAAAATGGATGGGGCGTAGAAAAAGACGTCGAAAAAGCGAAGCGTTTTTATACCCGCGGTGCCAATGTGGGGCATCTGGATAGTGTGAACAGCCTGCGCGCGCTTAAAAACGAAGAGTTTCAGGTTGAACTGAAAACCGTTGTGCCGGCAGCTGAAGCGGGTGATGCATCAGCCATGAACCGCCTGGGTGTGATGAACGAATTCGGATATGGCCTGAGCCGCAATCCAGTCGAAGCATTCAACTGGTATACCAAAGCCGCTGAAACAGGCTTGGTATCCGCACAGCATAACATTGGTCGTGCGTACAACTTTGGCACCGGTGTCGAGCAAAACTTCTCCGAAGCAGAACGCTGGTACCGTAAAGCTGCCAAGCAGGGCCACACCGATGCCATGTTCTTCCTTGGTACGCTGTACTCCAATGATCACGGCACAGACAAATCTCGCGACAACAACATCACCGCCTACGCGTGGATGCACAACGCTGCACAGCTGGGTAACGATACCGCACAAGCGATCGAACGCCGACTGGTGATGAAGCTGAATGACAGCCAGATGGAAGCGGCAAAAGAGCTGTCTGACAGTTACTTCCAGCAGTACGTAGCGCCTTATAAATAAGCGCTAGAGCTGTCACGCTTACCTGCCACAATTCTCACTCGGGAACTGTGGCTTTAATCCTGCCTCAACGTTTCCGCCATGCGGCATTGGTCAAATTATCACCACCTGATCCACTGTGGTAGACTGCCCCTCTATTTTAATAATCACTCCAGTTCTATGCGAAGAAACAGATGAGCAGTGTGAACACAGCCGTTACTGATACCTCAGCCGTAAAATCAATCGAATCCAAACTTATTCTGATCGTGTCTTTTGCCCTGCTGGGCGGGGGACTGTTATGGCTGCAACAAGAGGTCAGCGAAAAGCAGGCCCTGCTGCTTCTGGTCGGCACTCTGTTGGGTATAACGTTGTACCATGCGGCTTTTGGCTTCACGACCGCCTGGCGTAACTTCATTATCAACCGGCGTGGAAAGGGTTTGCGGGCGCAAATGCTGATGCTGGCCGTGGGTGTCTGCTTATTCTTCCCGGCATTAAGTGTCGGCGAGCTCTTTGGCACCGAGGTGCGCGGCTTTATTCGTCCACTGGGCTGGTCAGTACTAGTGGGAGCCTTCATCTTCGGCATTGGCATGCAGCTGGGCAATGGCTGCGCATCGGGTAATCTTTACCATGTCGGCGGTGGACAGCTACGCGCCATTCCAAGCATGATCGGCTTCACTGTAGGCGCACTCTGGGCCACCAAAGACTACGAATGGTGGACCGGGCTGCCGCAGATTGCCCCAGTCTCGTTAGTTGATGATCTCGGCGTTGTCATGGCGATTATTGCCAACCTAGCGCTCTTTGCGGCGATTGCAGCCTTCACTTTTTGGCTCGAAAAACGTTACCACGGCAATGTCGAAAAAGACGATGCCGGCAGTGATCGGAGTCTTACGCAACGCCTGGTCTCCGGACCCTGGCCTTTTATCTGGGGAGCAGTTGCACTGGCGTTGCTAAATTTTGTGACGCTGGCGATGATCGGCAACCCTTGGGCCGTCGCTGTAGCTTACCCTCTGTGGGGCGCTAAGCTGGCGATGTTACTGGAGCTCGAACTGGAGCTGGATTTCTGGACCTATTGGCTACAACCGGGCCGAGAAACCGCATTGGGCGAACCACTGCAATACGACGCCTTCTCTGTTATCAATATTGGTGTCGTCCTGGGCGCTTTGATGGCCGCTTCTCTGGCAGGCAAGTTCTCTCTCCAGTGGCGTCTGCCATGGCAACACTGGCTGGCGGCTATTCTGGGTGGATTGATGCTGGGTTACGGTGCCACCATCGCCTTTGGCTGCAATATCGGCGCCTACTTTGGCGGCATTGTATCTGGCAGCCTGCACGGCTGGTTATGGCTGGTTGCAGCGTTTGTGGGCAGCCTGCTGGGTACGTATCTGCGCCCGCTGTTCGCCCTGCCCAACGAAGCCGGCGCACGCAGTTCTTGCTGACAGTACAACCACACCCGGAAAGAGGCCTTCCCTTTCCGGGATCTCTTCTCCCGGATCTCTACTTATTCGTTCTGCGCCCTGATAAAATGCCCGGCTCACAGGACTGAACCATCGGATAAACACTATGCAACGCCGCTTTCCAGAAACTTTCGATCAGGTTAAAACCGCTTCCCCGTTTAAACGACTGGGAGCACTGTTGTATGACTTTATGATTATTGTCGCGCTGTGGATGATAATCGGCTTTGTCGCGGTAGCCATCAATCATGGCGAAGCCCAGACCAGCCCGATGTTTCACTCCCTGCTGTTCATTATTACTTTTTGCTTCTTTGCCTTCTTCTGGACACGCAACGGTCAAACGCTGGGCATGCTGGCTTGGCGTCTACGCGTACAAACTCCAGAAGGTGAACACCTGACGCTGACTCAGGCGCTGATTCGCTTCATCGTGGCAGGCATCTCCATCGCTCCGGCAGGTTTGGGATATCTATGGATGTTTTTCAACAAAGAGAAAATGGCGTGGCATGACCTGGCGTCGAAAACCTGCGTTGTCGAACTCCCTAAGCCAAGTAAAAAAGCGAAAGCGAAGAAAACATAAACGAATAAATACGTACAAAAAAGGCGACGCGGATAATCACCCACGTCGCCTTTTTTGTGTGCGGAATGTGCCGCTACCCCGCGCGTCGTAACAAGCGCCATCCGATCAGGAAACTCAGGGCGATCGGAACGGTGACCCCTAGAATAGGTGCAAGCCCATATACCGTGCTCGCAGGTCCCAGCAGATCCTGCATCAACTTAAAGACCAATCCCACAATCACTCCGGCAATCAACCGTTGCCCGACGGTCACACTGCGTAAAGGCCCGAAGATAAATGATACAGCGACGAGCACCAGCCCCATAATCGACAGCGGCTGCAAGACTTTACCCCAGAAAGCCACCTCGTAATCAGCCGCCGACAGCCCCTGCTCCCCCAGATAATCACTGTAGGTATACAGGCCGCTAATCGATAAGTTGCTCGGCTCCATGATCAGCGTGGATAACAGGGATGGCGTCATACCCGATATCCACTGCTCCGTCGGGCGCTGCTCAACCTGGGTGCTTTCGCCCAAAAACTGAGTTTCAACCACATTGTTCAGCAACCAACCATCACCGGTAAATGTCCCGGTGCTGGCCACACTGGCATTGGACAGTGCCCAATTTTCATCAAACTGATATCGGGTCACACCGTGCACCTCACCTTTCAGGGAGATCGTCTCCACATGCAGGAAGGTACGTCCTTCACGGTGCCATAACCCCTGTCCGAGACTGGTAGACCCCACACGCCCGCCAGCGATGGTAATCGTCCGATAACTCTGCGCTTCCTGCTCAGATTTCGGGACCACGTATTCACCCAACAGCAACGAGCCAAGAATAACCACCAGCACGGGCTTCATCACCGCCGTAATAATACGAAATGTGGAAACACCCGCCGCCCGCATAACCGTCAGTTCCGACGTCGTCGCCAAGGTCCCCAAACCCAGTAGGCAACCGATCAGGCTGCACAACGGGATATGTTCATACAACCGGCGCGGACCGGTCATCGCCACATAATAAAGCGCATCCTTAAACTGATAACTTGGCGTCAGATCCGGCAGCTGATCAACCAATGTAAACAGCAGATCCAGACCTACAATCACCAACATCACAATAAAGATCGCACCCAGTACGTGACGCGTAATATACCGATCGATACGGTTCATCATCATACTGCCCCCCTTCTGCGTGAAAGTCGAAGTGAGGGTAGACGGTTAAACAGTTTGCTCCAGAAGCGCCCGGCAAACAGCAAGTTCAAAGCGATAGTGAGGAATACAAGATGGACCCCATAGAGCGCTTCCACACCCACCTTGCCATCTTCTACCTGACTACGTGCCGTACTGAGAATCATCAGGTAAAGCAGATATAAAATAATAGACGGCAACATTTTGGCATAACGTCCCTGACGCGGATTCACCTGGCTCAGCGGCACGGCAAGCAACGTCACAACCAGCGCCAGAATGGGCAGCGAAAAACGCCAGTGCAGCTGCGCCTGATCCACCGGGTTGGTGGACTGCATTAGTTCAGTGGTTGGTTTAGCTGATGCTTTGGTAATACCGGAAACAATCTCCGGGGGTTTCAGGCGTACCCCGTATTCACTAAAGCGGGTTTCCGTATACGCCGCCTGACCGGGACGCCCTTCATAACGCACACCGTTTTGCAGCACCAGAAACTGCTGACCACTTTCACCTTCACTGCTCTTCTCGCCCGACTCGGCCACTACGACAACCGGCAGACCTTTGGAGGAATACTCCATCAAAAACATGCGGCCCAATGTGCCGTCGTCCCCGACCTTATCCGTGTAGGAAACGCGACTCTGCTGTCCGGTATGGGTCTGGAATCGCCCCACCGTCAAACTTTCCAACTGGCTGCGCGACTTCTGTTCGTCAAAAATCCTAACGGTGGCATCCGCCCCCATCGGTGAAATCCAAAGACTCAGCAGCGCCACTATCCCGGCAGCCAACAACGCAGGTCCCATGGCATAGCCCACCAGCCTCTTCTGACTGATCCCACACGCCTTCAGCACCACCATCTCACTTTCCAGATAAAGACGGCCATAACCGAGCAATATGCCGAGAAACAGGCCTAACGGCAGGATCAACTCCAGAAAACCGGGAATTCGATACGCCATGATTTCAAAAAGAACGTCCGCAGAGAGATCACCGGAAGCTGCTTCAGAGAGATACTTAATAAAACGACCGCTGACCAAAATCAGCAATAAAACACCGGTCACGGCAACCATGCTGTACAACACTTCCCGTGCCAAATATCGAAAAACGATCACATCCGCTACTCTGTTACGAACTGAAAATGGTTTATAGTGGACCGATAATTATCCTTTAATCTGTACACAATGTCTTGCTCAGACCCCAGCAATACGCGAAGGAGGTCCGAAGACAAGGCAAATTTTTTCGAGAGTGCCCCACTTATAGAGAGTAAGTGAGTATTTCCCGAAATAATTCAACACCGAATCACTGTATACAGAGAGTAAAGCAGCCGTCTTTTGTTTGGAGTCAGCATGGATTTTGAAATTGTTAACGGCGATGTCGCCACCTGTGAAACTGAATGTCTGATCGTAGGTATTGAAGCCGATGGTCAGCTGTCACCGTCCGCCAGCGCGCTGGACAAAGCAGCACAGGGTTACATCGCTGATATCGTCGGTGGCGGCGATATTCAGGGCAAAACAGCAGAAACACTGTTGCTGCAAAAAGTACCGGGCGTGACTGCACGCCGTGTACTGTTGATCGGTCTGGGTAAAAGCGAAGAACGTAACGACCGCAATTACCGCAAGATCGTCAAATCCGCGATGGCCGCCATTAAGGGCGTGCGCGCTCAAAGTGCCGTGTTCGCACTGGACGGTCTCGGCAGCAAGGATGACGACCAGTACCGTCAGATCCGTCACCTGATCGAATGGGCGGGCTCCGAGCTGTACATCTACGACGAAACCAAAAGCAAAAAAGCCGATCCGATCTCACTGGATAAGATCGCTATTCTGCTTAGCGAAGACGATTCCGAGCTGGGTGAATATGCGGTACTGGACGGCGTTGCGCTGGTGAATGGCATCAGTACGGCCCGTGAACTGGGTAACCTGCCGGGCAATATCTGCACCCCAACCTATCTGGCTGAACAGGCATTGGCGCTGGGCGAAGAGCACGATGCACTGGAAGTCAGCATCCTCGACGAAGATGAGATGGAACAGCTGGGCATGCACAGCTTGCTGTCTGTGGGCCACGGCAGTGACCAGCCCTCCAAGCTGATCGTGATGCACTACAAAGGCGGTGAAGAAGGCGCCAAGAATCACGTGCTGGTTGGTAAAGGCATCACCTTTGATACCGGCGGTATCAGCCTGAAAGGTGGCGCAGGCATGGACGAAATGAAATTCGACATGTGTGGTGCCGCGTCTGTTATGGGTGCAATGACGGCCCTGTGCGAAATGAATCTGGAACTCAACGTTGTCGGTATCGTTGCCGCAGCGGAGAATATGCCAAGCGGTTGCGCGACTAAGCCAGGTGACATTGTGACCACCATGTCCGGCCAAACCGTTGAGATCCTGAACACCGACGCTGAAGGCCGTTTGGTGCTGTGTGATGCACTGACCTATGCCGAACGTTTCGAGCCTGAAACGGTGGTTGACGTAGCGACGCTGACCGGAGCCTGCATTGTGGCACTGGGTCATCACGCAACCGGCCTACTGAGTAACGATGATGCGCTGGCAAATTCCCTTCTACAGGCCGGTGATCAGGCAGCAGACAAAGCATGGCGCCTGCCGCTGTGGGATGAGTACCAGGAACAGCTGGACTCCAACTTCGCCGATATCGCCAATATCGGTGGACCTCCAGCCGGTACCGTGACGGCGGCTTGCTTCCTCTCCCGCTTCACCAAAAGCTACCGTTGGGCTCATCTGGATATTGCCGGTGTTGCCTGGAACAGCAAAGGTAAAGACAAAGGCGCAACTGGCCGCTGTGTACCTCTGCTGAGCCAGCACCTTATGAATCTGGCGGCGACCGACTGATATGAGCGAAGCGGACTTTTATGTCCTGCCGGCCTCCGATCCGGAAGCCCGCTCCCTGTTTCTCTGCCGCCTGTGCGAGAAAGTGATGGGGGCGGGCAAACCGCTTCACATTCACTGCGCCAGTGAGGAAGAGGCGGCACATCTGGACCAGCTGTTGTGGGAACACAAACCGGAAGCCTTTCTACCCCATACCTTGATTGCCAGTGAATCCACCGCTCCGATTACACTGGGCTGGGGCGATCAGCGCCCGGAACACCTGCAGGTGTTTGTAAACATGGCGCTGGACCTCCCTGAAGACGCCCTGAAATACGCACGTATTTTGGAAGTAGTCGTACAGGTGCCCGACGTGTTGCAGGCCACCCGTAAGAATTACCGCCTGTATCAGGACAACAATATTACGGTACGTATGAACGATATGCGCCGCTAAGTTCCGCTTTGACTCACACCGTTACCTAAGCAGCATATAAACCAACACCTCATCCGGTTTTATGCTGCTCTCATCGCTCGTGTTTACACGACTGATCTATGCCTGATACCAGTCTGGGAGCTCATATTCGGCATACCCCTCCATTAACGCCTGAAGTTGATCCTGAGTGATTGATTCACGCCAGCGGTAGGCATTTTTGGCACTGTCCCGTCGAATGCTAAAGTGGTCTTTTGATTGCAACTTGGCATTCGAACTGCCTCTCACCCACTGCTCACTCATTGCACTCCATTCCAGTCCCAGCTCACGATAAAGCCCCTGAAACGTCTCAAGTGGTGCCTGACAGATATCTTCATAGCGAACAATTTTGACCTGATCACAATCGGCTATCTGCGCCAGCATCTGCTGCCATTCCCGCGCAACACGTGCGCCAAAACGCCGCCAGTCATCCAGTGTAGACGCCTCTCCCAACACCCAACCGAGTGTTCTCATACTGGACGCTATCCCTGCTGGATGGCGCACCAGCACCACCATCATCCGAGGATTAAAGCGATCAATAAACCAACTGCAGGCCAGAGGGTTAACCTCCTTCACCACCGGCACCCGAACATTGCGTGAAAAAGGCGGCCACTGATGTGGATAAGCCACCACGGAGGGCCGAATATGCGGTGAGTGGCGACAGAGTTTTTGACTGGAGAGCAGATAGGCATCAGGCACGTTATCCGGCGTAACCTCAAACACCACACGCCCCTCATTGGCTGCGGAGTATGCCCGTGTACAAGGTTCACGATAGTACAAGGCAGAAGAACTTATCCCCAGACACCCTCCAACCCAGCTCGACCCTGAGCGTGGCAGACCGACAATAAAAATAGGTCCGGACTCACGCCCGGCTTTGAATCCCATCCGATGACAAACACACAAAAACAGCCAAAATATGGCCTTCCAAACCCGATACATATCAGCCCCTTCTTTTGCCCCTGACAAGAAGATGAGCCTCTTTCAGTCACCACCCCTACGGTCACTTCAAGTACATCTGGCCTAAAAAAAACTATAGACGTCATTTCGTAATCATTGCTCAATATTCTTAAATACCGCGTGATTTTTTTCGAAGCGCGACAAATGTAAAAGCGGAACCTCTTGTTCCATAAGGCATAACAGCCAATGAGTCCCTATTTTATAATTCCCTGCTCGGCGTCATTAGGGGCGCTCACACCGGTTGACTCCATTCAGCCTGACAGTTATACGAACAGTCTTACATCATGAAAACTAAAGGATTGGTAGAATGACACGCAGAGTGACACTCCAGGAAACTCTGATAAACATCCGCGCAGACAGGAAACGATACGCCAGCTGGCGCCACGCCGGATTCTGGATAACCTTCTGTTACCGTCTCCGTCGCTTGCGTAAGTTTGGCGGGCCACTCTGGAAACTGATGTTGCCGCTGGATATCGCCCTCGAGCTCAGCCGATTACTGATCTCTGATACAAAAATCCCATCCAATATGGATGTGGGTCCCGGCCTCTACCTGCCTCATCCAACGGGCGTGATTATCAATGACAGCGCGGTGATCGGCGCCGAAGTGGACTTGTTCCAGCAAGTCACGCTGGGCGAGTGGCGCGGAAAAGCACCGATTCTGGAAGATGGCTGCAAATTGTTTGCTGGCGCGCGCGCATTTGGCGACGTTCGCATTGGCTTTGGTGCCAAAATTGGGGCCAATACGGTCATTCAGCGTGATATCCCTGCCAACTACGTGGCTTATCTGGACGCGACCAAAGTCCGCCCTCAGATCGAAAGAGTACCGGATAAAATCGCCAGTTAATCCGCCCTAAAAGAGAGGGGCGTGGCTGCCCCTTGTCGATTATCTCGTTCCCACGCTCCGCGTGGGAACATATACCTACCCTGCAACCTGATGCTGTCGGGTTTCATCGATCAGATACTTCAACCATTTCAGATAAGGTGTCCCGCCGGTTCCCTGCTGATCGTTACAGCGCCGCGCGATGTATTTAATCGCCCAGTGGTAGTGCACTTCGCGGAACACCGCCATCTGCTCAAGCACATGGTTAAAATGCTCACGCGAGGCCACCGACCGCACATCCGGCATGGCACGCACCGCATCCAGCCAGGCCACATGCTCGTGGGGCATGTAGTGACGCATATCGTTGAGGTGAATGATCAGCCGGTTGGCTTGATGAGGAATTTTCATAAACTCCACCAATGTCGGCATCATTGAACTCTGCGCACCGGTTTCGCCACGGAAATTCACCGTCAGTCCCATCGACTCGTAGGTTACATCGCGGAACTGGCCGATATAGGGACGGAAACGACTGAAATACAACTCATCCGACATCTTATCCGGAATCCGCCGCAGCACCTGCAGGATGTTATCCAGTGCCGCCGAAATCTGCTGCAGACTGTTATCCACAGCGTCACCGTCATCGAAACCCGCTGAATCCTCCAACGCCATGATCGCGTCCATGATCCGTGCCGCATGTGCTTCGATCTCCACATGCACAAGAATAAACCAGTGCTCATCGTAGAGATGGACGAAGTTCTGAATCGTATCTATATTGCCCAATTCAATCGCTTTCTCCCGGTCATAGCGCTTCCAGTTATACAGCGCGTAACCGTCATAACTCAGCATCGGCGGGCGTTCCAGCAGTTCTGCGATCAGATATAAAGGGCGGGCAATATTGGCAGGCAAAGAGTGCGTGACCGGCTGACCGATCTGATTGATATAGCCCGAGGCGATAAACCCCAACCGCAAGTAATAGAGGTGTGCTTGCGACAGCAATTTGGGCGGAATATTAGGATGCGGCCAGTGCGGCAGGATCTGACCACGCATGTATGAGCGAAATTCAGGTTCTAATAACAAACTGGGCAGGTCGTGACCGATCTGATCGATGATTTCAAAGCGTTCACCGAGTGTTAAACGGCTATCCGGGTCCTCTGCGGGTAGAAAACCACGGCGTCTTAAGCTTGTACGAAGGTGATCATCCATAAAGATTATCCCCCTAATGTCGATTTTGAAGTTAGACCGCAAACTCAGCCCTACATTCCATCGCCCGCAACCGGTATAATTCGTCGATTAATTTGAATGAATATTAGAGAAGCCAGAATCTAATGGAAACAACCTACCAGCCACACGAGATTGAGAAATCCTGGTATAAGACCTGGGAAGAGAACAACTACTTCGCCCCATCCGGCGAAGGCGACTCCTACTGCATCATGATTCCGCCGCCAAACGTCACCGGTAGCCTGCACATGGGTCACGCTTTCCAGCACACCATTATGGATGCCCTCACCCGCTACAAACGTATGCAGGGTAAAAACACTCTGTGGCAGGTCGGTACTGACCACGCCGGTATTGCGACCCAGATGGTCGTCGAGCGTAAGCTGGCCGCTGAACAGAGCAAAACCCGCCACGATCTGGGACGCGATGCGTTCATCGAAAAGATCTGGGAATGGAAAGAAGAGTCCGGTGGCACCATCACCCATCAGATGCGCCGTCTGGGTAACTCCGTCGACTGGCCTACCGAACGCTTCACCATGGATTCCGGTTTCTACAACGCCGTACAGGAAGTCTTCATCCGCCTGTGTGACGAAGGTTTGGTTTACCGTGGCAAACGTCTGGTGAACTGGGACCCTAAACTGCACACCGCCATCTCTGACCTCGAAGTCGAGAACAAAGAGACCAAAGGTAAGATGTGGTACCTGCGCTATCCTCTGGCAGATGGCGTCACAACTGCAGCAGGCGACGACTTCATCGTGGTCGGTACAACCCGACCGGAAACCATGCTGGGTGATACCGGCGTTGCGGTTAACCCGGACGATGAGCGTTACAAAGACCTGATCGGTAAAGAGATCGTACTGCCACTGGTTGGCCGTCGTATCCCAATCGTCGGTGACGACCATGCGGATATAGAGAAAGGCACCGGTTGCGTGAAGATCACCCCGGCGCACGACTTCAACGATAACGAAGTGGGTAAACGCTGCGGTCTGCCAATGATCAACGTGCTGACCTACAACGCTGATATCCGTGACGAAGCGGAAGGTTTCAACACCGACGGCACGCCAAACAACGACATCGACACCACCATCCCGGAAAAATACCGTGGCATGGAACGTTTCGCGGCGCGCCGTCAGATAGTCGCTGACTTCGAAGAAGCCGGCCTGCTGGTGAAGATCGAAGAAAACGACATGACCGTACCGTACGGTGACCGTGGTGGTGTTGTTATCGAGCCGATGCTGACCGACCAGTGGTTTGCCGATGCGAAAACGCTGGCAAAACCAGCAGTTGAAGCGGTTGAAAACGGCGACATCAAATTTGTCCCTCAGCAGTACGAGAACATGTACAACGCCTGGATGCGCGACATTCAGGACTGGTGTATCTCCCGTCAGCTGTGGTGGGGCCACCGTATCCCAGCGTTCTACGACAACGAAGGTAACGTCTACGTTGCCAACGACAAAGACGCTGCACGCGAGAAGTACGGTCTGGCACTCGACACCGAACTGCGTCAGGACGACGACGTACTGGATACCTGGTTCAGCTCCGCACTGTGGACCTTCGGCACACTGGGCTGGCCGGAAATGACCGAGCGTCTGAAAACCTTCCACCCAACCGACGTGTTGGTGACCGGTTTCGACATC
>NZ_JBFGYC010000060.1:0-11929 GCF_041587635.1 Pontibacterium sp.
CGATCTGCAGCGGCGGGCAGCCGTTTGTGGTGAACGAAAATCTGATGACACTCTGGGGCTATAAGCCTTCACTGGAGAAGATGAAGCAGATTCTTCAGATCATGGCATGGGATCAGTCGATCGCCACCGATGAACTGGCCGAGCTGCGTTACCGGGCCACCTTGCGACCCGGTGCGCAGGCGTTGTTTGAACGGGTCTTCCCACCGCCCTATCAACGTTGGGCTGATGCCTTGGTGATCGATGATGAGGATCTGGCGGCGCTGGAACATCAGACGTTGCTGATTCATGGCCGGGATGATGCCGTGGTTCCCGTGCACGTATCTGAAGACCTGTCACGTAAGATCAAACAGGCGCAGCTGCATATCTTTGGCTGTTGTGGCCATTGGACGCAGATTGAACAAGCGACCCGTTTTAACCGCTTGGTGATCGACTTCCTGCAGGAATCGAACACCTGATTACGGGCATGAAAAAGGGGAGCGGATAGCTCCCCATATCTCGTCTGCAAAGACGGTTATTATGTATAGCTTGTTCAGTTCAAAACCCACTGAATGTCGGTGATAATCATATAGGTGTAGCCCGTTTCCGACTCAGTCCGATAAGCGCCCTGCGCATTCAGCACTAATGCAGCGACACAGGTCATTTCCCACCCGTCGTCATCGTCACCTTCCCATTGTTCGTTGGTCAGTGCGATAAAGTTTCGTTCTTCTCCGTATCCTTTTACCCACTCCATCTGGTCTTTAACGGTCTGGTCAACCGAGGGGTTAGCCCATGACCAAAGCCAGGTTTTGGAGAGTATGGAGACCGAACCTACAAATTGAATCTTTGCCCTGACTGCAGGGACGCCGTTATTGGAAAATGTTAGAACACCGGATGACTGATCCCATTCAAAACGCTGGTGTTCCCCCAGTTTGTAATCTCGCATCAGTGCGTCTTGTCGTTCGGTCAAAAAGTGACACGCATCTGATACCGTTGAGCACCATTCCTCTTTCGCAAATACATCTGTCATAACGGAACTCCAGACGATTGTGATGAAAGGATTTACAGCATTAAGCATAGACTGACTTACAGGTACGTGCGTTTTAGATCGATTTTCCCGCTTTTTGTTGTTTTGTTTGGCTCAGATTGTCTGCCAGATAATCTACCAGCATTCGCACTTTAGGTGAGAGATGGCGATTGTGGGGATAGAGTGCCCAGATCCCTTCGTCGGACTGCTGATAGTTCTGTAGGACGGCAATCAGCGAGCCGGCCTCCAGATAGGGCTGGATGTAGTAATCGGGCAGTTGCACCAGCCCTAACCCTTTCAACGCAGCATCGGTCAGGGCCTGACCACTGTTGCAGTGGATATTGCCGCTGACCTTGATATTGCGTTCCTGCCTGTTTTCCTGAAAACGCCAATACTCAAGCGTCCCGCGCAGGCAGTTGTGTTGTTCAAGCTCTGACAACAGGTGTGGCTCGCCGTTAGCCGCGAGATAGTTGGGGGAGGCGCAGACGAACTGGCGACGGCTGGCGAGGCGTTTAGCCATCAGGCTGGAGTCTTCCAGTTTGCCAAGGCGGATCGCCAGATCATAACCGTTGTCGATCAGATCCACTTTCTGGTTAGTAAAATGGCACTCCAGATGGAGGTCAGGGTAATCACACATAAAGTTATTGAGCAGTGGCGCGATCTGGTTTTCACCATAGGTGGTGGGGGCCGTGATCTTGAGCTGACCGCGCGGGGTACGCTGCATATTGGTCAGGGTGCGCTCGGCCTCTTCCAGTCCGTCCAGTACCTGGCGACAGTGCTGATAATACAGCTGCCCGGCTTCGGTCACAGTGACCTTCCGTGTGGTGCGGTAAAATAGCTTGGTGGCGAGTCGGCTTTCAAGCGCACTGACCTGACGGCTGACCTGTGCAACGGAGATACCGAGCCGTTGTGCGGCGTTGGTGAAGCTGCCGGTTTCACTGACTGCCACAAATTCTGTCACCCCTTCCCAGCTGTACATTATTACTCTCTCGTAAAAGTGATTTGCTTAAAGCTTATATTATCGCTCTGTAAGAAAGAACTAAACTGGATAGTACGTACTAACATCCCTGTCGGATTGAAAGTCCGATGGGTTGATAACCGGCACCCAATTACAACAGGAGCAGCCAGCCATGAGTGACAAAATGATCAAATCCAAAGCCGCGATTGCGTGGGGACCGAACCAGCCACTGTCGATCGAAGAAGTGGATGTGATGCCGCCGCAAAAAGGCGAAGTTCTGGTACGCATCGTTGCCAGCGGGGTTTGTCATACGGACGCGTTTACCCTGTCAGGTGAAGATCCGGAAGGTATCTTCCCGGCGATTCTGGGCCACGAAGGTGGCGGTGTGGTTGAAGCGGTGGGCGAAGGCGTGACCAGCGTTCAGGTGGGCGATCACGTGATTCCACTGTACACCCCGGAGTGCGGTGAGTGTAAGTTCTGTAAATCCGGTAAAACCAACCTCTGCCAGCAGATCCGTGAAACGCAGGGTAAAGGTCTGATGCCGGACGGCACTACCCGTTTCTATAAAGACGGCCAGCCGATCTACCACTACATGGGTTGCTCTACGTTCTCTGAGTACACCGTCTTGCCGGAAATCTCACTGGCGAAAGTGAACAAAGAAGCCCCTCTGGAAGAGATTTGTCTGCTGGGTTGTGGTGTAACCACCGGTATGGGCGCAGTGATGAACACCGCCAAAGTGGAAGAGGGCGCCACTGTCGCAATCTTCGGCCTGGGTGGTATAGGCTTGTCTGCGGTGATCGGTGCGACGATGGCGAAAGCCAGCCGTATCATTGCCATCGATATCAACGACAGCAAGTTTGATCTGGCCCGCCAGCTGGGTGCGACCGACTGCATCAATCCGAAAGAATACGACAAGCCGATTCAGGACGTGATCGTTGAGCTGACCGACGGCGGTGTGGACTACAGCTTCGAATGTATCGGTAACGTCGACGTCATGCGGTCTGCACTGGAGTGCTGTCACAAAGGTTGGGGTGAGTCCGTGATCATCGGTGTGGCCGGTGCCGGTCAGGAGATCTCTACCCGTCCGTTCCAGCTGGTGACCGGTCGCGTATGGCGTGGTACCGCCTTCGGTGGCGTGAAGGGCCGCTCAGAGCTGCCTGAGATTGTTGAACGTTACATGGCGGGTGAATTCAAACTGGACGACTTCATTACCCACACCATGGGGCTGGAAGGTATCAACGAAGCCTTCGATTTAATGCACGAAGGCAAAAGCATCCGCAGTGTTATTCACTTCGACAAATAATTGAGCGCGCGGCCTCTGCGGAGGCCGCATGGAGTGCCTTATGCATGTTGAAAATCTGAGTCAGAATCGTAGCTTCGGTGGCTGGCATAAGCAGTACAAGCATCAGTCGGCCAGCCTCAATTGCGAAATGCGTTTCGCGATCTTCCTGCCGCCGCAAACTGCGCGCGGTGAGAAAGTGCCGGTCATGTACTGGCTGTCGGGTCTGACCTGCAGCGATGAAAACTTTATGCAGAAAGCCGGTGCCCAGCGGGTGGCGGCAGAATTGGGCATCGCCATCGTTGCGCCGGATACCAGTCCTCGCGGTGACACGGTGGCTGATGAAGCAGACCGTTATGATCTGGGCAAAGGCGCGGGTTTCTACGTCAATGCGACGCAGGAACCTTGGGCGCAGCATTACCGCATGTACGATTATGTGGTGAACGAGCTGCCTGCACTGGTCGAAGAACTATTCCCGGTGACCGATCAGCGGGTGATCTCTGGTCATTCAATGGGCGGGCACGGTGCACTGACCATTGCGTTGAAAAACCCCAACCGTTACCGCTCGGTCTCAGCATTCAGCCCGATCTGTAATCCGGTGAATTGCCAGTGGGGACAGGATGCGTTCCGCGCCTATCTGGGCGACGATCAGGCCAGCTGGCAGCAGCATGATGCCAGTGTCCTGATGCAGCAGGCGACTGAAGCGCAGTACCTGCCCACTTTGGTGGATCAGGGTGACGCGGATGACTTCCTGAATTCGCAGCTGCGTCCGGAAGCACTGGAAGCGGCGGCGAAGGCCAGCACTTATCCACTGGAGCTGCGTCGTCATGAAGGGTATGACCACAGTTACTACTTCATCGCCAGTTTTATCGAATCCCACCTGCGTTTTCATGCGCAACATCTAGGATTAGACAATCCGATCTGATTGTTACCTATCGACGTAACCCGGCACGCTTGACTCTGCCGGGTTTATTTCGATCTTTCCCAGATTACCTGGCTTCCAATCCTTCAAGGAAAAGTTTCCCAAACACAGTTCGAGTATTGGCAGTATCTCTGCCTGGTTGTTGATACCTTGCTAGATCGACTGGCTAAAACCTACGCCTAAACCGAGGTCTATTTACAATTCATCGCTTTCAGCTAGCGCCGGGAGGATAACGATAGATAGACTCGTTGCTAAGGTGCCCTCACTCAGTGTATTCATTTTCATGGGACTCAAAAGGTTCTGTTGTATGTGATAACAGGAGCCTAGCGTGGGAGGGGTAAAGATCACCTTACTGTTTGACTGAGTGGCTCTAACCTCAGTGAATACAGATAGGGTCAATAATCATCTGCGTTTTAACACTACTACAAATAAGTATATACTTTGCATCTTTTGAACGGTCATCTTGGGCGCATGTATAACCCCTCGGATGACTATGTTGTCGTCAAGTAGCAGACCGCAGTGTGATAATAAGAATAGCCAGATGCACAAATTAGAATGGGACGAGGGGATGAGTGTGGGTGTCGATGCGATCGACAATGACCACAAAATGCTCCTCTCGTTGATCAATGAAATCTCGGATGCGATCGAGCACAACAAAGCCACATCCGTGATCGAAGATGTCTTTGAGCGGCTCGAAGTCTATGTTGTAGAGCACTTCAGCCGTGAAGAAGAGCTGATGCGGCAATGCGGCTATGAAGATCTCAAGGCTCATATCCGGCAGCATCGTAAGTTCATCGATAAGGTTCCGGAACTGAAGCGGGAGCTGTTGAATGCGGACACCACTGAAGTGGCTGCCGAGATCAATCTGTTCCTGTTTGACTGGCTGATGAATCATATCGTGGGGGAGGATATGCGCTTTGCGCAACTCGCTCACGACCAGGGGTTAAGCACCCGCAACCACCGAAAACCGTCCTGCCTGCGCCGGCTGACCTCTTGGTTGGGCAGTAAACTGACGCTCGGCCGTCGAATTTTTCTGACCGCTCTGATCCCCATTATCGGTGTCAGCCTGCTAAGCGTGCTGGTGTTATGGATCAGTATTCAGCGCGTCTACCATGTACAGCAGTTGGTAAGTGTGACTCAGGTGGTGCATGAAATTAATGATCTGAGCCACAACCTTCAGACGGAACGAGGCCTGAGTACCGGGGTAATCAGCACGGGCTATCGTCAGTTCCAGCAGGAGTTACTCGAACAGCGCGCCCAGACAAATCTTGCGGTGGATACGTTTATTCAGCGTCTTAAACAGTTGCCCGAAATCGATCCTCTGTTGTCGACGCAGATCCAGATGACCACCGCCCAACTGGATGAGTTGGCAGCGCTGCGCAGTCAGATTGACCTACATTCATTGAATGCTACCCAAGCGTTGGGTTACTACAGCACGCTGATAGATTCGTTACAGAAAATTCCCGAAGGGACGTTGCAGTTGGAGATGGGGTCAGAACTGGTCAACTCCATGACCGCTTACACGGCACTGTTGCACATGAAGGAATCTGCTGGGCGACAGCGAGCAATCGGGACACAGGCGATCGCACAGGGGCAGTTTTCGCCGGGCTTGTATCAGCTTTATGCCAGCTTGATTGGGGAGCAACGCAGCTTTCTGAAGGTCTTCCGGCAGTTCACCAGTCAGGAACAACAACAAGAATGGGCGTCATTGATTGAGGGCCCTGCCGCCACACGTGCACAGGGTTTTGAAAGTCTGATCAACCGTTCGATACAGGATGGCCGGCTGCGGCAACTGGACGGACAGATGTGGTTTGCCGTGACCTCCGCGCGTATCGATGAGCTGAAACAATTGGCTGATGAGTTGGGTCAGGTGATTGATAGCCGAGCAACGCAGCAAGTGAATGATCTGAAGAGTGGGCTCTATATCACCACAGCAGTACTCGCTGTGATTCTCGGCCTGACGATTCTGCTGTCTTGGTTACTGAATCGCAGTGTGATTGAACCCGTACAGCGCATGACCCGCGCGATGACCGGTTTGGCTAAAGGTGGGCGGGATCTACGCTTTACCGAACATTTTGCCCAGGATGAGCTTGGTCGGATGGCGTTAGCGTATGAACAGTGTCGCCGCAGTTTGTTGCGGGCTGATGTCTCTGCGGCCGTGAGTAACCACCGCCAGAATATCGAGCTTCAGGCGCGTATTCGGGAGAAAGAACGTTTCCGTATGCTGGCGTCCACCGATCCGTTGACAGGTGCAATTAATCGCAGGAAGTTCAACGAATTGGCGGATAAAGAGGTCGAGCGTGCGCAGCGGTATCGGCGTCCCCTTTCCGTCATGATGCTAGATCTCGACTTCTTTAAACGTGTTAACGATACCTACGGGCATGCAGCGGGAGATGATGTTCTGCGTGCTTTCTACTCAACGTGTTTTGGTCGGGTTCGTAGTACCGATATTATTTCCCGCTTGGGCGGGGAAGAGTTTGCCATTCTGTTGCCAGAAACCGATATAAGGCAGGCGTTTGAGCTGGCGAGCCATATTCGGGTGGCGATCAGCAGGTTAGTGGTTGAGTTATCGGGCCAGGATAAGGTGAATACCCTGACAGTGAGTATTGGTGTCACTGCGTGGGATGAAACGACTGCAAACTCCATTGGCGATATGTTGGAGCAGGCCGATCAGGCCCTCTATTTCGCTAAGGAATCTGGCCGTAACCGCGTCGTGTGTTTTGACGATGGTTGTCATCAGGAAGCTGTGAAAATCAGAGCTCTGGACGTGTGACGCATCGGAGCACATTCATACCCAAAGGATAAGTGATACATATATTTTATATTTTTTGGTCTAGATGTATCGCAATTGATTTTTGTCATTAACAACCCTCGATGTCGTTACCTATTATTAAGGTAGACTCAAAGATCCCGGTCGGGTCCGGATCAGAGTTCGCATTCCGCATATGAAATAGCTAACGCTATATGCAACTGAGGGTACATACCGATGACTACTGAGCCGAACTCAGCCAGTGCAGGAAGCAACGAAGATCCATTGACGGACTTTTCCAATTGCCATGTGGGCATTATCAATAATTTCGAACGTCTACGGGCGCTGTCGCTGACTGAAATCGAAAACCCAGTCCAGGACGACGTAAAAACTTCAGCAAAAAAACTCTATGCATTCTTTCGTGATGTGGTGCTGGAACACCACAGTGAAGAGGAGCAGGAGCTGTTTGCCGAGGTAAAAGATTCATCCCGCAAAGGTGGTGATGATGCTGCAAAAGCGTTGGGCATGATCGATCAGTTGGTCCGCGAGCATCGTTCGCTGGAAGCACAATGGAAAGCGATCGAAAGTGACATCAAGCAGCTTTCTAAAGGCAAACCGGCCTCTTTGGATCAGGAAGCGGCAGGTAAACTGGCAGATGACTATCTGGCACACGCAAACTTTGAAGAGCAGGAGTTTTTGCCGCTCTCTGCGAAATTGCTGGGTGAGCGTGGTTTGTCTTCCCTGGGGTTGTCGTTACATATGCGCCATACCCATGTCAGCATCCCTAATTACATCTGATCACCTTTGTTACTGAAATCGGTTACTGAAACGCCCCAGCGGCTTTAGCCGCTGGCGTTCATCTGCTGCAAGATGATGTTCTGAAAATCGCGGATCGATTTTTCCTGATGCTTTGCCGTTGCTCCGACTGAAAACAGTGGGGACTCCAGTGATTTTTGCTGTTGTTCGCAGACGTAAATATCTTCTGCCATAAAGTCACCGCTCATCATTGGGTCATCTGACCCGATACCCTCTTTGTACTTTCCTCCCCCTGTCTGCTGTTGGCTGTAGCTTTTACTGCTTTGCCAGAGATAGGTCCAATCAGACACCGCTTTAATTCGCGTACGCGTAATCACTCGGGTGCGATTCGATGCCAATGGAATGATATGGAAGATCGACCATGAGTCTTCTGTGGCAGTAATTCCGAGGTTTGGAAACAGCATTGGGACATAAGCCCCTAGGGGTTGATCGTCAGTAAAATGATCAATCGCTGGCAGAGGGCTTTTGTCCTTCAGGTTTTTGGCGTAATCAGCCTGTAGCGGTTCGTAAAAGGTGAAGTGTGGGCCGATAAAACCGGTCTCCTGTTTCTGATGATCGTACATATTGAGTGTTGCGGAATGCAGGTGCGCCAGATGATAGCCATCGATGTAGTTTTCCACGACGAGTTTCCAGTTGGCGTTGATCTCATGATCTGTCGCGCCTTCCGGGTATTCGACTAACTCTTCTGGGCGGTGTGGGCCGATGTAGTTGTCCACACCCTGCAGCCACTGCTCGATTGGTTCAGCGTCTGGCAGAGGGTGAACCCAAATCATCCCCAACCAGATACACACTTGCGCTTTGTGTAGCCCCAGTGATTTTTTATCCAGATCGGGAAATTCCGTTTTTTGCTGAGGCACGGCGATCAGATCCCCTTCCAGCGAGTAGCTCCAGTCATGGTAGGGGCAGGTGATCGCTTTTCCCGCCGTGCCGCAAGGTCGTAATAACCGGGTGCCGCGATGCCGGCAGATATTGTGGAAGGCGCGCAGTTGGCCATCGGGACCTTTTAATACGATCAAGCTGTACCGCCCGGCCTGAACCGTGATGAAATCGCCGGATTCAGGAATATCTTCAATGAATCCGGTGAATTGCCAGTTCTTCTCAAAGAGGGTGGCTTGCTCTTGCTTAAACCATTCCTCTGAGGTGTAGGCTGATTTGGGTAGATTAATCACTTGTTCGGTACCCTCGTGATGGATTGGCATCATGCTGCTCCTGTTGCAATAAGGGATCTGATGTTCGGCTCTGTTCTGACAGACCTCTGGCCTTAATATCACCCATTCATAACCGATGGGTTACCGCCCCGGCTGTGGTCCATGGCTCTCAACGGATGAGGCGTTAGTGGGAGACGGTTTGGGGTGCCAGCCGGGCGGACGCAATAAATAGTCGATGAATTCTGAACCGTTGCGTGCGGTGACCAGATCTTTGTAAAGCCGTGGAAATTCATAGAACTGCACGGTGATTGGGTTTTTGCTGGTCATCGGTGTTGTCAGGCCGTAATTGGGCAGTGACTCCTCTTTCTGGAAAGTACCGAAGAGTCGGTCCCAGATAATCAGGATGCCGCCGAAGTTCTTATCGATATATTGCTTATCACTGCCGTGATGAACCCGATGGTGTGATGGGGTATTCAGGAACCATTCCAGCGGGCCAAGCTTGCCGATCATCTCGTTGTGGATCCAGAACTGGTAGGCCTGTACCAGTACTTCAGCGGCGAAAATCAGAATTGGGTTGAAGCCCATCAATACTAATGGCAGATGGAAGAGTACGGACACCAGCGGATCGAACAGACTGAAGCGGAACGCGGTGGCGGTGTTGTAGACGCCGGAACTGTGATGGACTGAATGCGCCAGCCAGAACAGGCGGATCCGATGGATTGCGTAGTGTTCGATATAGTATGTCAGGTCGGCCAGTAAGAGTACGAGCAGGGCACTGTAACCGTTCACGGGGATCTTCCAGGGGATCAACTCATAGATGCTGAAGTAGAGATAAACCGCACCGCCAAAGACAGTAAACTCTAAAAAGTAGTACGGAGCCTGCGTAAAGAGGCTTGAAAGTGTTTCCAGAAATCGTTCGCCGGTAAAGCGCCGGGTGATCAGTTCATTAAGCAGCTCTAAACTCAGGAATAGCGCGGCGAAAACTAAGACCCAGTCGTATATGTTGAACGACATGAATTCGATGTATTCAAGCCAGTTAGCGTTACTCATCAATGCTCTCCGCTTATTTCAGGGCTAGAAATGTGATCTGGCTTTCCGGTTGGAAGTCAGGGGCAAGTTGATATATTTCGTAATCTGCCTGGAAGCGCAGGGCTTCGGGCAACGTCTCAGCCTGCTGCCACCCTTCGAGTACGCTTGTGCGTGGCAGTTTGAGATAGCGTCCCGCCGCTAACGTGACCTCAGAGCTGTATTGCCGATCCTTTATATGAACAAATCCTAATGTTAACTGCACGGTTGAACGTTGCTCATCGTAGTTGTGATAAACCGCATACACCTGCTGATTGTGTTGGGACAGATCGGCGGCCAGAGGTGAATGGGCAAAGTCCAGCCAGTGTTGATCGATCTGATTGTTTAGGTGCTTACTGAGATCCAGCGTGGTGGTGATGCCGCCCACCTTTCGGGTGTCGTGTTTTACGGTTTGGTAATGTTTCTTGGGTGTTGTTGCGGTTGATGGCGTCACCACTGAGGATTTCTCACTGGAGAGTAGGTTGTTGCCGTTCGCATCAAGCGGTAGCGATTGCCAAAAGAGGAAGCCAAACATGCCCAGCATAGAGATGCCATAGAGAATACGCAGGCCTAAATTGCGTTTTGGTAATGCCATGATTTCAGGTCTCCCAATAAAAGCAGGACAGTGCGACGAGCAGCCAGAGCAGAAGGGTGCTCCAGTAAGAAAAAGGCTCTTCGCTACGGTGGAACTCTCGGTGTAACCAGCTTCTTCCAGAGAACAGGTCGTATGTCACCCAGAGTAATAGGATGATTCCAAGTATTGCGGTCCAGCTCATCATTCGATCGCCTCTTGAGACGATTTCAGTGAGCGCACAAGCTGTTCAGCAGCCTGGCGCGCAGGTACACGATAGATATCAGTCATCGCCAATGGCGAAAGCGAGTCCAGATTAAAATACAGTGACACCAGCCCGAATGAGACTGCGGCTATGTCTTGCTCGCGGGCTTGCGGATAATCGTGCCTGAGAATTGCGGTGACTGTTGCGGAGAAATGCTGCATCCAGTTTTGCATTTTCTTCTGCAGAGTGGCGTCTCGTCCGGCGGCAAAGATCAGAGATTCGATCACCAACACGAAAGCAGGATCACTGTGATGCTCGTTGAACAGGCCGTTCAGCAGGTAGTCACAGCCGTGCTGTGGCGGCATATAAGCGAGGAACTCGTCCCATTGGGCATTGGACTGGTCAATCACCCGGTCTGCCAGCATCGCCACCAATTCGTCCCGGTTTCCAACAAAGTGGCGAACGAGGCTGCGCTTGAGTCCGGCTTCTTCCGCAATGCGCTCCAGTGTGCTGCCTTCTAGTCCAAAGCGGGATACACACCGCTGGAAGGCTAGCAAAATCTCTTCAGTACGTTCCTCTTTTTTACTAGGGCGTCCCATATGTTCACTCGATATTTAATTGTCATTAATGACAGCTTATATTGCGGCATTGTTTTTTGTCAATAATGACAATGTATTTTGTAGCGTCTTATACGAAATTCCTTTATAGGAATTCTCTTGTCGGGTAACGATAGGATTACCGCATAAGTAAGGGAAATCTGCCTGTCGAAATGATATGTTATTAACTAGTTCAATAAGGATGTCGGCGTGTCGTCTTACCCCTTGCTGCACTTGATCGATCTTCAGTGGTTTTCAGCAAAATGTTTCGCATGCGTTATACTTCTGCGGATACATTTAAACTATCGATCATTCAATAATCTCTGTATTTAGGTAACTTGCCGCTGTATGGCTGATTTAAAAAGGATTTTACGACCAGAGCGATGGCTTGACCTGAAGCTGTTGCTTGGTTTGCTTATCTGCTTACCGATGCTTGTTGCGCCGTTGCCGGCCGCTACACTCGCTGTGCTGTATCCAGAAGCCCCCCCTCCGTATAAACAAGTCTTTGATCAGATTGTCGATGGTATTGATGAACGTCATGCTGACCGTTTGATCCGATATCCATTAGAAACACGCTATAACCGTGAACAAGTGTTGTCCCAGCTCGATCGTGATCA
>NZ_JBFGYC010000061.1:0-11921 GCF_041587635.1 Pontibacterium sp.
AAATCAGAGCTGCTTTTCACTGTATAGTGCGGCGAATGCGATGGTGCGGTCGTATAGAACAGCTTTGCTAGATCTGGATCTGACCTATCCACAATATCTGGCGATGATGGTGCTGTGGGCTGAGGATGGCATCAGTGTTAAGGCGCTTGGGGAGAAGGTCCATATGGATTCCGGTACCACCACGCCATTGTTAAAACGTTTGGAAGGAAAAGGGCTGCTTGAACGTGTGCGCTGTAAACAGGATGAGCGTTCCTGCCTGTTACAGCTGACAGATGAAGGAAAGTCACTGAAGTCGCGGGCTCAGGAGATTCCTAAATCCATGGCGTGCCAGTCTCCACTGACTCAAGAAGAGTCCGACCAGCTAAAAGCCTTATGCGATAAGCTGCGTCTGAAGATTAGCGCATAGTCATTGGCGCATTCTTCGACGCAGAGAACAAAAAAGGGGACTGAATTGAATTCACTCCCCTTTTTTGTGTGTGTTGGGAATTGCTGTGCTCATCCCGACCTACATCGTATTTGTGTAGGTTGGTGACGAGCGAAGCGATTCCCAACATTCACTTCAGATCAGCTTGCCACGCAGCTACGCACAGAGCTATCTGCAGGCTTTGCTTCCGCTGGTTTGTTACCGCGAGGATCAACCACACGTACGGTAGCCACTTTGTTCTGGGTGAAGAAGTCGATCGCATCTTTACCCTGAACCTTGTTGTTACCCACCAGAGAGCCTTTGATACCGCCAAACGGCAGGTAGGGGTGCGGTGCACAGATACCGACGTTTACGCCGACCATGCCGACATCAGCTTCATTGATGAATTTTTCGGTATAGAACGCGTTTTGGGTAAAGATGACCGCGCCGTTACCCATATCATGGTTTTTGATCATGCGTAGCGCACCGTCGATGCAACCCACTTTCATCACGCTCAACACCGGACCAAAGATCTCTTCGCGGGCAATCTGCATGCAAGGGGTGACGTCGGTGAAAACGGTGGGCCCAACGAAGTAACCGTCCTTGTTAGCATCCGCGACATCTGGGTTACGGCCGTCCAGTGCCAGCGTAGCCCCGCCTTCTACGCCGA
The DNA here is from genome assembly GCF_041587635.1 of Pontibacterium sp. NCBI lineage: Bacteria > Pseudomonadati > Pseudomonadota > Gammaproteobacteria > Oceanospirillales > Oceanospirillaceae > Pontibacterium > Pontibacterium sp. The sequence goes on from NZ_JBFGYC010000061.1 coordinate 1,074, forward strand.
TGTTGATGTAGTTTTCGATACGCTCTTTCGCGTTTGCGGAGATGACCGGGCCCATAAATACATTCGGGTCCATTGCATCACCCACACTGATGTTCTTGGAGGCTTCCAGCAGACGCTCGACAAACTCGTCGTAAATCTCCGGTACCACCGCGATATTGGATACAGCGAGACAACGCTGACCGGCAGAACCGTAGCCGGACATCAGGATGTTCTCGATCATCAGGTCCATCGGTGCGTCTTCCATCGCGACGAGGAAGTTCTTCGCACCGCCCAGCAACATGGTTTTCTTGCCGCCGCGACCACAACCTTCAGCGATTGCTTTTGCCGTTGGCGTAGAGCCGACCAGGCATACGCCCGCGACATTGTCATCGTCGTACCAGGCTTCAACGGTTTCACGGTCACCGTGTACGATGTTTACAACACCTTCAGGCAGGCCAACATCAACCATCAACTGCATCATCTTCTGCATGAACAGTGGCGATTCGGTGGATGGTTTGTACACGAAGGTGTTGCCGGTACCGATGGCGAATGGGATGAACCAGCCAAATACCAGCGCCGGGAAGTTGAACGGTGCGACACCGCAGAACACACCCAGTGGCGCTTTAATCAGGCGGCCGTTGATGTTGTTGGCGATGCCCTGAACCGTCTCACCCTGAATCAGTGCTGGAATGGTGCATGCCATCTGCAGGATCTCGATAACACGACCCACTTCACCGCGTGCTTCGGCGATGTGTTTGGCCTGATCAATCGCGATTGCCTCTGCCAGAGGCTCCAGGTTGTCCTGCATCGCACTATACATCTGGAAGATGTAGTCCATACGTTTTGGCAGCGGTGTAGCGCTCCAGGCAGGGAATGCTTCAGCCGCTGCAGCAACTGCTGCACGGGAGGTTTCTGGAGAAGATAGGGGTACTTCCCCAATCACTGCACCGGTGGAAGGATTACGCAGCGGCTCGTACTGACCGTTGCTTTCATCTACCCAGACGCCGTTGATGTGGTTTTTTATTTTGATGTAAGGGGTCGTCATGAATCGGTTCCTGTTTATCGGATTAGGCCCTAGAAGAGGTTGTGATAGCACTCTGGTTCGCGGCGTGGCTCGTATTCGTGGCAACACTTAGCAGGTATCGGGCCCGTAAAGTGTGGTATCGGATATCGTAATCACCGCTAGCGCTTGCGCAGCAAAACAACGTTATGCCTCACAAGTCGGGTATTGGGATCTGGATCACAGACACCAATACCCGCAGAGCACTAACAGAACCTCTCCAAAGGCTCAGGGCTTTTTAGCTCATGGGATCACTATAAATTCGAGGCTAATATGATCTATAGACCCAACCCGTTCATGATGTGTGGTTCCAGCCTGAAGGCCTCTTGGTTGGGCGGTTTTGGGATATATGATCAAATAGGATGATTGGATGGAACGAGGGAGCTACAAAGATGAGGTTACGATGAAAGAGATTACCGGAATCAACCATGTGGGGTTAAGGGTGACGGATCTGGATGTTGCCCGTGGCTTTTACGAAAAACTCGGATTTGTATTTATTGTGGGTCCAGTGGGCCCGGAACCCGTGGCGGTGATGGAGCATCCATCAGGCATTAATATCAACTTCATTCTAAATGGCTCCGAATCGAAGACATTGAATGTATTGATGGATGTCCCTGAAAAACATACAGGTTTCACCCATATCGCGCTTGAAGTCACAGATTTGCAAGCGGCTCAGGCGTATCTTGAATCGATCAATTACACAATTACCGAAGGGCCTATCGTTACACCGGATGGCGCTTCGTTTATCTTTATTCGTGACCCGGATGACAATGTGATTGAGTTTCATCAACCCGTGTCTTAGCGGCATGTGAGTGATGTTAAGGTGTAAGTGGCTGTCTGGTTGGTGACTAAAAATACCCGTGTGATTCCAATCAAAGTGTATAGAGCGACAGTCGATACAAATATATTTATCTGAAAGGCTTGTGTGGGAGATGTTTAATCAGCCTGCGCCTGTACAGGCTATGCCAGTGTTTATTAGCAATATGAGGGAGGGTGGATGACACATCCAAGTCAGTTCTGGGATCGAATTGCTAAGCGTTATGCGCGACAGCCGGTATCAGATGAGGCTGCCTACCAAAAGAAGTTATCGGTGACACGGCAGTATCTGGGGCCAGCGAGCCATGTATTGGAGTTTGGTTGTGGTACCGGGACAACCGCGATCTATCATGCTCCTGTTGTCGCTGATGTTTATGCCATCGATATATCGGCCAACATGCTGGCGATTGCCAAGCAGAAGGCGACCGAGAGTGGCGTAGATAATATCAGTTTTGAACAGACCGACTTGCACGCGTTGAGCTGCCTGAACGCGCACTGGGACGTGATACTCGGAATGAGTATTCTGCATCTGGTTGAGAACAAGGATGCGGAAATTCAACGTGTTTACGAACTCCTTAAACCGGGTGGCGTGTTTATCTCCAGTACTGTCTGTATAGAGGATAGCGGAGCATGGTTTAAGTACGTTGCCCCAATCTTTCGCTGGTTTCCGTTTCTCCCTACCGTGGCTGTGTTTTCAGAACGCACGCTGAAAGCCAGTATGGAAACCGCAGGTTTTGAGATCGAATATGATTGGCGGCCAGGTCCAGACAAATCCGTGTTTATCGTCGCGCGAAAGCCGAGCAACACTAAGGTGCAATAACTCAGTCAGAAATAAGGAAATTTAGATGTCTGCATATGTGATTTTTAACTACAAAATTATGGATCGTAGTCAGATTGACGAGTTGACGAAGCGAGCGTTGCCTATTGATGAGCAGTATGGGGCTGAAGTGATTATCGGTAGTCCGGTAAAAGCGGTAGAGGGGCAGGCATTACCCAATATGGTGGTGTACAAGTTTGACAGTTTCGCACAGGCGGAACACTGGTATTACTCCGATGAGCAGCAAGCGTTAACGGTATTCAGACAGGGAATGACACAGGGCTGGGTGGCGATCGTGCCGGGAGTGGATGAAACAGATGACTTGGTTGCATCAGGATACTTTGATTGCGAATCTGCACCTTCAAAATAGGCCACGCTAAAGGAGTTTTGTATGCTGGAGTTACGCCCGAATTGTGAATGTTGCGACAAAGACCTTCCTCCGAGTTCTACCGAGGCCTGCATCTGCACCTATGAATGCACGTTTTGTGTTGATTGTGTCGAGAACGTGCTGCATAACGTGTGCCCGAACTGTGGTGGCGGTTTTGTGCCGCGACCGATCCGTCCGACCGTTGCGCGACGAACGGGTGTTGGGCTTGAGCATCAGCCCGCGTCTGTGAAACGCGTCAACACTCAATACAGTCGGGACGCGTTGGTCGAATTTTGTGTTGGGGTGAAGGATATTCCTCCGCAAGATCGATAGAGAATGTAGGTAGGTATTCCGGCATGAGGCGGTTGGGACGTATGTGGTCAGCCCCAACCTCTCTATTTTAACGGTAGATCTTTTCCGCCCACTGAGTCAGACCAGCGGTCACACTGCCAAAGTGATCGCCATCGACGACGGGGATATCACCTAACTTGCGTGCAATGGCTTCACGCACAACCGGTGACTTTGCGGTACCGCCGGTTACATAGATCAGGTCAGGCTGGCACTGTGCCTGTGTCAGCGCCTCGCTCATCAAATCAACGATTTTGGATACTGGACGTTCTACCGCCTGTTCGTATAACTCCGTGCCGATACGCTGGGTCAGGTCTTTGTCGATATAGCCTAAATCAACATCGTATTCAGCCTGATCCGACAGCTTTATTTTGGTCTGCTCGGCGCTGCGCACCAACTGATAGTTCTGCTTATGCTCTTGGAGTTGCAGCAAACGACCCAGTTTATGTGGCTCTTGTGCATCACGCTGTAGCTGCTCCATCAGCTCGATATTCTGCATGGAGTTAAATTCTGTTTGCGCCGGGATATCGTTGACCGATACCGCATTCCAGTAGGGCTGTGTTGGCAGTGGGCGACCGCTTTTAAGCTGACCTCCCAAGCCAAATACCGGCATCAGGCCTTTGTAGGCGAGATTTATATCCAAATCGTTACCGCCTACACGGGAACCACTGTGACCGAGGAAATCGTCTTTTCGCTCTGCCTTTACGCGATGATCCGGCCCCATACGCACCACGGAGCAGTCTGTGGTACCACCGCCAACGTCGACTACCAGTACGGTTTTATTGTCCGTCAGATCGGATTCGAAATTGATACCGGCGGCCAGCGGTTCGTACAGAAGCTCAACAGATTCGAAACCTGCACGGGCTGCAGCACGGTGCAGAATTTCACTGGCTTGTCGGTTGGAGTCTTCACCGCCGGTGCCCTGAAAGTTGACCGGACGTCCGATGACGGTATGACGAATCTTGTCATCCAGATTACGCTCAGCGGCTTTTTTAATCTCACACATCATCGCGCTGACGATATCTTCAAAAAACGCCAGGTGTTCTGCGCGTAATCCACTCACCCCCAAAAATGATTTGGGTGATTTGATGAAGTATCCCTCTTCGGGCAGATCGATGTAGTTCTCGATAGCGGCTTCGCCGACAAACAGGGTCTGTTCACCGGATTGGATATCGTGCTCACGTCGGGAGGCGGCAGCCATCCGCAACTGATTGGCGCGCTCAGTCATGTAACGTTCACGCAGCACGGGGTTTTCAATCTGTTTTGCCACAGCTTCACAGATGAGTTCACGTGACAGGGCATACAGGGTCGAGGGTAAAAAACGCTGATCGCCATACAGTGGCAACAGTTCAATACCCGAAGAAGAGGTGCTGTTTAGAACGCCAATGGCGCAATTGGAGCTTCCGTAATCGAATCCGGCGATCATGGTCGTGAGAAATCCGCAGAACAAAAATGGCCGCGCACGGTAGCATATTCGTTCGGCAAATGGGAGGGCTGCGGACTATGTTTAGCGCCCCGCGCTGGAGCGCTTAGAGGTCAGGTGTTTTCTAGAGTTGATGTCGCCACTTTCACTTTATTGTTGGTATCGCGGCTGGCACGGATCAGTTCATCACCGGCAATACTCATCTCTGATTTCGCCAGTCGGTCGTACAGCAGAACATTGACGGATGCTGCCAGGTTCAGGCAACCAATAGTGGGTACATATACCACGGCATCAGCCTGATCAATGATCTCCTGAGTAATGGTGCCATCTTCGGGGCCAAAGATATAAAAGGCGTTTTCCGGGTGTTCAAACTGGGGTAGGGGTGTCGCGCCTTCAACCAGATCAACACACACGACCTTTGCACCTTCTGGAATACTATCGAGCAGTGAAGGTGTGCCTGTTAGCGGAATACTGAGCGTGCGATTTTTAGTATCGGTATGAAAACGTGCCGCTTTGTCGTAGCGCTCGCCCGTGTAGAAAACAGCATTTGCCTGAAAGCACCCCGCGGCGCGCATCACCGCTCCCACGTTTGTCGGACTTTTTGGATTACTTAAACCTATGCTGATTTGGGGCTTGCTCATTGTGCTGTCTCATTCACCGATAATGTCACGGGGGTGAAATATGAACGCTTTTACTGTCGCCGTAAACCGTTAGTTAGCGTGATCGTCCTGAATTTAAATCCATTTACAGCCGTTGTATCGCTGTCTATACCTGATTAAAGAAGCAGCCATTTCTATTTTCCCGCCTGACGTTATCAGGAGGCACTATGAATACCAAAATTGTTGAGGTAGTTGAAAAACTACGTACCAGCGGAGAGGATGCTGGGATGCACTGCGATCTGTCGAGTTCGTCAGTGAAAAACGTAAAAACGCCGATCCCAACCGAACTGTATGACCAGCTCAGAACGATGGAGTTGGTGTATAACAAAGATATGAGCTGTATCGCAGCAGAATTGTTGGAAGTGGCGTTCCGCGAAGCACTGGAATGCTTTACCGAAGAGGAACTGGATCAATTGGAAACAGTGCGTAAATCTGTTGAGAAAGATGAGGTGCTCAGGCATCTGGAAGATCAGCGTTATGACGCTGGCTGTACTTGATTTGAACCCTCTTTTGCGATGTGGCATATCCATTTGATAGGCCACATCGCAAAGCCCCTTTAGTGCACGACCCTTAGCGGGTCTGATCCTGTAACAAGGGCTTGAAGTAAAGCATCCCCAAAAGGGGGCCTGGTACCAGTATTAGAAAAAGCCACTGGTCAGGTAGTACACCCACCAATGCTTCCATCGCCTGCAGACTTACGATCGAAATACTGAAACCGATACAGTTCACCATGGTCAGCGCTGAACCGGCCAGCTGGGGCGGTGCATTGACGGCATTCAGCGCAGAAAATTGCGGTGAGTCACCTGCCACCGCTACACCCCAAATCAAAAGTGCCAATAGAAAGGCTTCCACGGGTAGTAGAAAGATCAATGGTGATAACAGGCAGCAGATCCCGGATACTGACAGCTGAATACCGGCTACCGGTGGTGGGCCTATGCGCGGCGTGAGTAAACCGCCTCCTGCACATCCGATGCTGCCGGCTGCGATAATCAGGAAGCTCCACAATGAGACCGGTAATGGGTCGATCTGGTGCCATTCCTGATAGGCGACAAGCCACAGTGGTACAAACGCCCAGAATGTATAGAGTTCCCACATATGGCCAAAGTAACCACAGGCGGATGCACGAAAATTCCGTTGTCGAAATGCATCGATCAGCGCGCGCGGATGCAGTTCGCCCGCAACAGGACGATTGGGACCATCTCCGAGCAATATCCAGATGATTAAGCCACCGATGGTTGCTGAAACAGAGGTAGTTTGAATAACCGTTTGCCACGGCCAGTCCTGTCCCAGTGCCCGTATCAAGTGGGGGAATGCGGTACCCAGTACAAGTGCACCGACGAGAAACCCCAGGGCCATACCTAATCCCTTGGGATACCAGCTGACCGCTATTTTCATCCCGACGGGATAGATGCCTGCAAGAAAAAAGCCGACCAGAAAGCGAGCAATCAGGATACCGGAGTACTGATCGCTGACCCAAACCACACTGTAGTTAGATAGCGCAGCCAGAACGCTGCTTATCATAAACACCCGACTGGGAGCGAAGCGGTCGGCGATCGCAAGGGCAGCAAACGTGAAGGTGCCCACGATAAAACCCAACTGCACGGCAGTGGTGATATCTGCCGGTGTCTGACCATCGCCCAGTGCTTTGGCCAAGGAGGGCATAACCGCATTGGCGGCAAACCAGACGGAAGATGCGAAAAGGGTCGATAGCGCCAGAAGGGGTAGCACGTGTATCGGGGTGCGGTAATCGGATAATACCCTGTCCATTACATCCATTTGCCTGATAGTGAGTTGTTAAACGAGTTTTAGGTTCTACTACGCTCATTCTACCATGCGGGGTGGTCTCGGGAGGCCGGGGGAGTGGTGAGTAAAGGAAATAGAGGTGTAAAGCGGATGTTACAGTCATGAAAGGGATTTATTAGATAAGAATGTGTGTGTACAAAAATTCACCAGCAGTAACATTATGTTTTTGTGCGGTTTTTAGGGAGCGGGATAAGTAAGTGCAAAAAAATGCAATCAAACAGCAAAATAATCCCAATTGTTAAGCTGGGTTAACGCTAGGGTTGAGACAAGCAGAAATTAAATGTGCATATCAACCTGAACCACTGTGCTATGCATCCTGTGGTGAGAACCTAGGGTAAACGGAAGGACCGATAGAGTGCGGGTGGAAGCGAAAACGGCTAAAGGTGATGTTGAGTCTGATTGTGAAGGTGCCAGGTATAGGTAGCTTTCAAATAAAGTACCGATAGGGTGTGGGGTTGATCCTGATGAACGGCGCGTAGAACCCCAACCTCCCTTCGTCCTCACAGATCATGTCACACCGGTGACGGGTGAGGCCGCAGTTGACTGCATGTCGATGCCGTCAGGTTACTTCGATTGTCCGGTTGATACGCAGTGTACTTATCGGGAATGGTGATCATGTTATTACTACAGTACTTGTTCCTGACGGTTATGGCGTTTTTTTCGGGGCGCCTGTGCTCCGATGAGCGCCGTGTCATGATGTCAAAATGTGTACGGCACATTACGTTAGGTAAGGTGTTGCCGGGTGACTCTGTACATCGGATATTGTATTTCGATAATCCGACTGACCGACCACTCAAAGTTCGCAGTGTTCAGCTGACACCACCGCTCGTAGCCCATGATGTGACGCAAACCGTTGCTGCAGGCGGTGTCGGTGAATTCACATTGGGATTGGCAGATCAGCGTTCGTTAGGGCCTTATGGCGGAACAATCAAAGTTCACTTTTACGAAGACTCTGTTGCACCGGTTGAATTTACGGTGGATGGATTTTTTGTACCTCCTATCGAATTCAAACCTTACTCGGAGTTTTTCGTCGCAACAGATTTAGGGCACTCTGAGCAGGCAACCATCGAAATTATCAATCACCAGTCGCAGCCATTATTTATCTCGGACACGAAACATGGGAGTAACCGCTTCGATGTAAACGTCGCTACGCTGGTGCCGGGTGAGCATTATGCGGTGACACTGACGTTAAGCGGTATTAAACCCGGGGCTAAACTCAGTGAGCCGGTTTATCTGAAGACCGGAGAGGGCGAAGGTGCGTCGATGACGCTGACGGCCAATACCTGGATTAGGGAGCGTGTTTATACCTTTCCTGAAAGAGTCGACATGAGCCGATTGCCGCTGTCGCTCACTAAAGATCAGAAAATCGTAGATGCATTAACCCAGAGATTAATGGTGTACCGGAAAGGCAGTGATGACTTTGAAATCACGGTGAGCACCGATTTAGACAATATCCAGATTCAGTCTGAGCGACTTCCCGAAGGGGATCGCTACCAGTTGATGATTCGGTATTTGCCGGATAAAACTCAAGTCGGAGACTTCAGTGGTGAGGTGAAGATTCAGACGAATGATGATCAGATACCAGAGCTTTGCGTACCTATCAAAGGGTGTCTTTTTGCGCGAGATCGAAGGGCACAGCAGGAGCGGCGGGATAAAAACAACAGGGGCCGCTCCTGACGTAGGTTAACGCCTTAACCGTTAACCGAATGGCGAAACGCCGATCAGCATGCGGTGGAGGTGTAACGCAAAGACCACGTAAAGTCCGATGCCGACAACCAGTGCAATCACATCGTTCATCGCCGTTTTAGGTGCGCCTGGCACAACGCGCTGTGGACGGCGCTTAAGGGAGATTCGCACTAGCACGGCCCAAATCAGAAAACTACCAAACAGCAGAATCTCAGCGACTCGACCGTTTACCAGCAGGTGGGATAAAGCCCACAGTTTGGTAGCAACCAGCATCGGGTGCTTGGTAATGGATTGGATCCGCCCAGGTAGGTAGGTGGCCAGCAGGAGAGGAAATACCGGCAGCATTAACAGCGCTACCAGATGCCCCATCCACTGTGGTGTAGTGTAAAGAAATTCAGAGGTCAGACGGGCTTCACCGTATCCCTTGATGATCAGCAAAAAGCCTGCCAGTGATATCAGGGCGTAGAGCGCTTTCCAGGTCAGTTCACCGACCTGTTTGGTGGTACGGTCACGCCATTGATGATTCACCACAGAAATCATGTGTGGGATAAAAAACAGTACCAGTCCGAGAATAAGCAGATCCATCATGCGGGTCCTTTGGTTTTGGGTCCCCCCTAGTATATGTGAACTAGAAGACAGATCTATTGCCAGGAGAAATAAACCTGTCTTTTTTGAACGACTTAAAACATGTAGTGGAAGAGGGCACCCGCCATTATCGCCATGCTAAAGATCACGATGAGGAAGGCGATAATCATCGGTGATTTGAACATCGATTTGAGCAGGATGACTTCAGTCAGGCTGGCGCCTGCGCTGCCGATGATGAGTGCCATAATGGCTCCCATTCCCATCCCTTTGGTGGCAAGTACTGAGGAGAGAGGAATCACGGCTTCCGCTCGAATGTAGAGTGGCACGCCAATGACTGCTGCAACAGGAATGGCGAGTGGATTGTCTGCCCCCGCATATTGCGCAATTATGTCGGCAGGCATGAAACCATAGGTGAATGAGCCGATGGCTATGCCCAGCAGAAGGTAAGGCAGTACCTTGGTGAACTGACTCCAGGTTTCTGTGCCGATCCTTTTCCAGCGATTATCGACGACTGGCAAGCTGGCCGTGCCATTGCATGCGACAGAGATGCTATCTGCAGTGTCAGATATTTCATCACTGACACTGCATGATGACGCTGAAGGTGAGGTTGGTTTTTCACTCCCGCATTCGGTACTTGCAGAGCAGCTTCCCACGGGTTTATCTCCGAACACCTCAGGTCGAATAAATCGTGCGAAGTTCAGTCGTTCCAGCAGGTATCCGGCGACAACTGACACACTTAAAGCGACGGTAGCGTATGCCAGTGTGACCTCGAGCCCAAACGTCGCGAGGAACAATCCGATAATGATTGGGTTGAGTAGCGGCGATGTGAATAGAAAAACAACGGTTGGGCCAAATCCGGCCTTGGCTTTTAGCAGTCCGGTTAGCATCGGAATGGTCGAACAGCTGCAAAATGGCGTAATCCCACCCAGGACTGCGGCAGAAAAGTAACCTTTACCACTTTTCGCGCTGAGTATGCTTTGTATTTTTTTTGCCGGGATAAACTCCTGCAGGACACCCACGATGAAGCTGATCACCAGAAATAGCGCCGTGAGCTCCACCCCAAGAAAGGCGAACATCCCCAGAGCATCGTTGAGCATAGAAATAAGTTCGTTAGACATTTTATAATTCCATATATGTAGAAATATAGAATTATTCTGATTCAAGAGTCTTTGTGGTGTCAAGTTATTTCTAGTATTATCGAAATAAGAATGGCAGGGAGGAAGATGAAATGCAGATCGAAATCGCCGCAAAGCGCTTGGCTGAATTGGGTCATGCCACCCGTCTGGAAATCTTTCGCTATCTGGT
>NZ_JBFGYC010000062.1:0-11918 GCF_041587635.1 Pontibacterium sp.
AAAAGCGCCAGTTGCAGCCGATAAAATCAATTACCTGTTCAGCCGCAACGAAAAAAATAACTTACTCTGGGTCCACAAACGGTTAGTCGATGCTGGCGCACTCAATGACGGCGACTGGGAAAACCCGGGACGGGTACCCGATGCATTGAAATCACAGCTACGCATCATCTTTCGGTCTGCACCCTATCCCCGGGCACTGGAGCTGGTCAGCCCTAAACTTTCTGACGAGCGGGCGCAGGCACTTAAGACACTGCTGCTTAGCATGTCGATGGAAAGTCATGGCAAGCTGCTCTCTCGCTATGAAAAAACGGACGGCTTTGAACCACTGACCGCCGAAGTACCCGAGCTGCTGAATGAAATCTACGCTACCAGCCGAGCGTGGGACAAATGAAGCACTCGCTCGCAACGCGCTACGGCATATTACTAGCCGCAATGACTGCATTTGTCAGTTGTTGTGTGCTGCTGGTGAATCTCTATTACCTTGAGCACTATGCCCGAGAATCCATAAATGCAGGTCAGCAACACCTGACGACCGCAGTAGAGCAGCAACTGATCCGCGATGCCGAATTAGTCGCCACAACGGTGACAAATAATCTCGATACGGCCGTATACAATCTGGATTTCAGTGCGATTCAGGAACAACTTGAAGCGCTAACCGAACAGAGCAATATCGCGTATATCTACATTTACGATCAGGAAGGCCTGATCATCCATGACGGTTCGCACGAATTACAAACCTACGGTCAGCCCGTGAGCGAGTTTTTGCCGCCGGGTCTGGTGGCGAACCTGACAAAAGAAACCCAGAAAATTGGCCGTTTTATCCACATCGCCCAGCCCATTAAATCGGGTGGCACCACCTTTGCTGCGCTTCGATTAGCCATTACCTATAAAGACGCCGAGTCGGACATTCAAAACCTGAGCGCCGATCTGGAAATTCAGGAAAACCAGCTGCGTAGTAATATTCTGGTGACCTCCCTGTCGATCATCGCAGTCTTGCTGGTCATCGCAACGGCGATTATTTTTATGTTGTCACAGCACCTGCTGGCTCCGGTAAAAAGCCTGGCCGAACGCTGCCGGGCGTATGCCGGTGGTGAGAAGCAGATCCGTTTCCAACTGGAACGCGATGATGAATTCGGACTACTGGGCGAAGCTCTGGAAGAGATGAAGGATTCAATCAACCACTCACAGCGACAGGTTGAACAGCTGGCCTATCACGATCCTCTCACCCAGTTACCCAATCGTCGAATGTTCAACGAAGAACTGAGCAAATTGATTCACTGGGCTGAGCGCCACGATAGTCATGTTGCGGTGCTATTTATCGATCTGGACCACTTTAAGCAAGTGAACGATGTTGCCGGGCATGAGGTGGGGGACAAGCTATTGATTCAGGCTGCACATCGTCTGAGCAATCTGGTTGCCTCGTTGGTCGACGAGCTCGATTTCCCGGTGCCTGAAAGCCTTCTTCTATCCCGCCTTGGGGGCGATGAATTTGTCTTACTGCTACCCGCATATGCCGACCTGCAGCAGATCGATCGCATAGCCACTCAGATCGCCGACCGGCTCGACAACAGTTTCACCATCGAAGACCGCCGCTATAACGTCTCCGCCAGCGTAGGGATTACACTTTATCCCGAACACGGCAGTACAGTCACCGAGCTGCTCAAACAAGCGGATATTGCCATGTATGCGGCCAAACACTCCGGCCGTAAACGCCACCGTTTCTTCAAGCCCGATATGAACACCGCGGTGATCAGTAAGATGCTGATACAGCAAGGTGTGCGCGATGCGATGGCTCGTAACGATCTGCACCTGGCGTATCAGCCTATTGTTGACCTTCAGTCCGGCGAAATTCTGGGAGCAGAAGCATTGATCCGCTGGCACCATCCGGAAAAAGGCAACATTCCCCCGGATAGCTTTATCCCACTGATTGAAAAAACCGACCTGATTCTGCCGCTCACGTTATGGACATTGGAACGAGCCTGCAAAGATCTGACGAATCACCTATTGCCTCGCCGATCTTACTTTAAGTTGTCGGTGAATATCTCGGGTGCCGCGCTGAAGGAACAATCTATTCGCGACAAGATCCATCAGATCATCAGCAGCTACGCCTTACCCGCACATACATTGCATCTGGAACTTACCGAAACCAGCATGATGGAGAATATTCAGTCCTGCGCCGATATTCTCTACGACTGGAAAGATACCGGTGCCGATATCTGGATTGATGACTTTGGCACCGGCTACTCATCCTTGAGTTATCTGCATAGCCTGCCCATTGATGGCCTGAAGATCGACCGTAGTTTCATCACGGATATCACCCAGCAGGAAGGTAATCAGGTCGTAGAAACCATTATCACGCTGGCTCACTCACTGGGTATCGAAACCATCTCTGAAGGGATTGAAACCCCAATCCAGCAACAGTTCTTGCAAAGTCGCGGTGGTCATTACGGTCAGGGCTATCTCTTTGCCAAGCCTGCGCCACTAGAGCAACTTACCCACATCCTGGACAAGGAATCTGTATATGAACCACTCTGACACACTGTTGCTGTTATGCAGTGCCTGTCTGCTCACCTCAACGGCGACCGCCGGACAATGGGAGCTCAAAACCGACCTGAAATACACCGACGGTGCACGCTCCGATAACACCACATACGATAGCTCCGGTGACTTTGATAAACGTAAAGTTAAGCAGAAACGTAAATCCGAGCTGGAAACCCTGCTTACCTACACCGTTGAAAGCACGCTCCCGGAACTCGAATATATCGGGCGTGTTGGTCACCTGTTTAAGCGCACCAAAGACCGCGACCTGCAGTTGAAAGACGATGGCAGCCTGAAGAAAGACAAAACCCGCACCGAGTTTGAACGGATCACGTATGCCGGCCTGGGCTTGCGCTACGATACAGGCAAAGTACTGGGAGCCGATCGCTGGATACTGAAAGCACGCTATGATCGCTATTTGCACGTATCCTACGGCGCGAATCAACTCCACGAAGACGCCAAAGCCCGCAGCGGCGATCTAAAGGGTTACGAGTGGTCGGTAGAGGCTAAAGGTGAATATTCCACCCACTGGCCTGGCATCTATCTGCACCCGTTCGTGGAATATAAGCAGGAACGCCTGAATCTCTGGCACGACGATAAACGCGATAACATCCAAGAAGCCGAAATGGAGCAGCAGTACGAAACAGGTCTGTTTCTCAGTTGGCTTACGCCGTACGATGGCTGGGAACTCACCACCGGACCGTTTTGGCAGAGAGAGCTGGACGCAGAACGTGCCGATGACGAGACAAACTGGATCTGGGACGACGATGAGCGCTGGATCGCTCAGCTTAAGCTGGAATATGAAGCACCGATGCCCGGTTTTGAACTGGAATTGGCCGTAGAGCAGCACCTTAATGGTGGTGATAAAGGCGAACGGCGCTATAACCTGGAACTCAGCTACGAGTTTTAAGCGACCTCTTCTCAAACAGGTTTTCGCAGGGACCAATACAACGTCCCTGCGCAGGTAAACCTTCAGCTACTTTTTACGTCCAGATAACCACGCTGGATAACGGTCTCTAACGCGTTTGCAGCGGCCACCAACTCATCATAAGTTTCACGGCAGACTTTCAGTTGCCGAATCTGTTCCGGCGTCGGCAAGCTATCACCCGACAGCTTCGAAATTTCAAGCAGTTCAGAGATGTACTGCACCCGCGCACTGGCGACCATACCCAGCATCGGCTTAAGATCTTCCAGTGCCAGGTCCGGAATTTCCGGGTTCAGCACTTCACGATTTATCTCGCGGCGGTATTTATCTAACTGCATCAGCAGGCGATTATTTTCCATATCCATACAGCCTCTCCCAGTATTGTTCAGAATGGCACTCAAACCTGTCAGCCAGGATGAGTGCACACATAACTTATGCCAGCGTAGACCAATTCCACTAAAACACACGGCGGCTCAGACAATTTAATGCGACACATGATTCAGCTCAGCTGTTCGCAGCGCATGTTTTGCACGGGCAGCCCGCGCCATACTTAAACGGTACAACACCGGCACCACGATCAACGTCAGTACTGTGGAGAACACCAAGCCACTCACAATCGCGGTCGCCACCGGCCCCCAGATCAGAGAATGCCCACCCAACCCTGTTGCGAGCGAGAACAACCCTGCAATCGTCGTCAGTGAGGTGATCAGAATTGGAATCACTCGACGACGGGCCGCATAGAGTGTTGAGTGCAACAAACTCATTCCGGCGTCCAGACGCGCGTTCGCCGCAGATATCAGCACAATCGCAGCATTAACAGCGATCCCCGCCAAGGCCACGATGCCATACAGGGTAAACAGGCTCAGCGGATTCTGGGTGATCAGTAAGCCAATCAACACACCGGTAAAGGCCATCGGTACTGTCACCAAAATCATCAATGGCTGCCAGTAACTGCTGAACTGAGTCCCCAAAATCAGATACATCAGGCCCAGACCAAACAGGAACAAGACACCGATAGAATCGATACTCTCCTGAATGTCATCCAGCTCACCGGTCATATCCAGATCGATATTAGGGAAACGCTGACGATAGGTCCGATCCCATTCATCCAACAACAGCTGGTTAGCGGTGACCGTATCCATCCCTCCTTCAACAATGTCAGCTTCAACGGTAATCGCCCGACGGAAGTTATAGTGCCGAATATTGCCGAGGCTGCTGTCACGCTGGAAATGGACCAGTTCGGACAGGGAAACAAGGTCGCCCGCCGGAGTTGGAATCTGCGCCTGCAGCAACTGATCGATCTCCGCCAGAGGGACCGGTTTAGCCCGCACCCGCACTTCGACCTTTTCCCCTTCATGCTGCATGTCCGCGACGATCTCACCATCCACCAGCAACTGCACCGAACGCATCACTTCGGACGGCATTAACCCTGCACGGGTGATCGCATCATAGTTTGGTGACATATTCAGAGTCAGACGGCCACCACCAGCATCGTCGGTGATATCGGTAATGTCTCCCTGTGTCATCAGAAAACCTTTAAGTGCATCCGCCGCGGCACGAATCTCAGCGTATTCATCGCCGCGGACTTTTACGCTGATCGGTTTTGACGTGGGAGGCCCGCCCGCTAATCGTAGGAAGGAGGTATTCATCGGTCCCGGGACCATGTTCACATCGGCGCGCATCGCGTCGATCAGACTATCAACCGAACGATTTTCTGGCGTTTTGGGTTTCAGCCCCACCAACACCTGTCCGTAATGCTCACCAAAAAACGGTTCGGTTTCGGTAAACATCTGACCGGCATACACCGTCACGGCACGCACATCTTCATCGTTAAGATGCTGACGTACCTGCGCTTCGATCTCCTGCACTTTTTCCAGGCTCTGCTGCAACGGGGTACCCGCCGGCATCTCCACATTGACGTAGAAGATCCGTAACGGGTCAGACGCAAAGTAATCCATCTTAATCTTGCCGGTCACCAGCAAGCTGAACGCGGACATACAGAACAGCAAGATCAGCAACAGTGTAATCAGCGGTCGACGGATCGCTTTGATCAAAAACCGGATGTAAAAGATCTGCACCTTCCGCGTCAGGTTTTCACGCAGACGTTGCGAACGGGTCGGCTTATCAAAACTGATTTTGGCGACGACAACGTGTGCGGGCAACATCCAGAACGCTTCAATCAGACTGATCGCCAACGCGATGGTTACCACCATCGGAATCACACGCATAAAGTCGCCCATAATGCCCGGCAGTAGCATCAGCGGCAGAAATGCCGCCATTGTTGTCAACACCGCCGTGGTCACCGGCCGCCCCACTTCACCTAACGCAGCGATGGCCGCATCCAGCGGTTTCTCGCCCTGTTGTAATCGATAGTAGATCGCCTCAACTACCACAACGGCATCATCCACCAGCATCCCCAGCACGATCACCACGCCCAGCAGGACCGTGACGTTGAGGGTCTCCCCCGTCATCCACAGCACCCAGAAGGTTCCGGCCAGAATGAACGGGATGCCAATCGCCGTCAAAATCGCAATCCGCGCGCCGAGAAATAGCCAGGCAACCGCCAACACCAACATCAAACCAATCAGTGCATTATTCTGCATCAGGCTGATCGCCTGTTCGGTCATGGTGGTCTGATCGTCGATCAGCACCAACTCCACGCCCGTCACATCTTTTAACTGATTGCGTTGATCGATGTAGGTTTTGATTCGGCCAACCAGCTCAATGGTGTTGGCGTTGTCTTTCTTCATGATCGGCATCACGATCGCCGGACGCCCATCTACACTGGCATCCTGCCGGGCTTTCTCTCGCCCCCAGGTCACTTCAGCCACACGGTCCAGTTCGATCTCACCATTCATGCCAACCAGCGGTAGCTTTTTCACCGCATCAGGATCGGCATCCCGTCCTGCCAGCCTGACCAGCCATGCTTGCTGACCCACGTTCACGCTACCGGCGCTGATATCCTGAAACCACTGACGGACCGTATCCGCCAACTGCACCGGACTGATCCCCAACGCCTGCGTGAGCTGTGGATCAAAGTTCACCTGAATCTCGGGTTCATCCAACCCCACGGGGTCGACCCGATCAACGCCTTTTAGCTTCTCCAGATCTTTTTCGATATTACGTGCCTGCACGCGCAGGTTTTCACCATCTTCTGAGGCGACGACAGCCAGCGTTGCGCTGGGGAAGGAGCTGGAACTGGTCAACTCCAAAACATAGGAATCCAGCGCTGCATTAGGCAACTCGCTTTCAGCATTCTGAATTTCACGCCGCAGATCTGTCAGGTGTTTATCAAAGGTATCCTCATCAATATCCTCAAAACGCACCAGCAAGCTGGATACGTTTTCACGCGAGTTCGACGAGACAAACCGCATATCCGGGATATTGCGGATCGCATCTTCCAGCGGCAGCGTCACCCGTTGCTCCACATCCTGAGCAGATGCACCCGGCAGAATGGTGGTAATCGCAATCCAGTTGAAGTTGATAGTGGGATCTTGCTGTCGGGGCAGCATGTTGTAGGCGATAAACCCGATCACCAACACTAACGCAAAAGTCAGGTTGGCCAGGACATGGTTATTCAGCAGTCGTTGCAGCATCAGCCGGCTCCAAACGCTCTACACGATCACCGTTCTGTACACCGTGCTGACCTTCGATGATCACCTGCGCCTCAGCAGGCAGATCAACCTGAAGCGCCTGACCTTCCAATGCATTCGGCAATGGCAAAAACTGCACAACACCCTGCTGCCAGATCATCAGACCTAATACATCGTTACGCTTCACCGCATATTGCGCCGGTATCTGTACACCCCGGCTCCGCCAGACGATGCGGCCACTCGCACCCGTCAATGCGGCCTGATCAGTAAAGTTCAGACGCACCTCACGCGTACGTGTACTGGAATTCACCAACGGTAGTTGCACCCTGACTTCCAATGGGTAGCTGATCTTATCGCTCTGCAGATATAGAACACTGGCCTGCTGTAACGAGGCCAACATAGCGGCAGGCACTTGGGAGGAGACTTCCGGCTGAGTGCCACTCAACACTTTCACTAATGGTGTTCCCACGGAGGCCAGACTGCCCAGCATCGCAGGCCGCTCCGTCACCGTACCTGCAAACGGAGCCTTGATTTTACAACGGGACACTTTCAATTTGGCATTGCTCACCGCTGCCTCTGCACTCCTGCGTTCCGCCTGCAATGCGCTCAATTCTGCCCGACGCTGATCACGTAACTCTTGCGATGCATTACGTTGCTTAAGCAATTTTTCCGCCCGCTTGAGCTGCTGCCGCGCCAGTTGCAAACGCGCATCCAGCGCAGCCACTGCGGATGACGCCTGAGTGCGGATGTACTCATAATCGCTGCATTCCAGACGCACCAGCGTTTGCCCTTCCGCAACTTGATCCCCCACCCGCACAGCCACCTCCAGTACCCGACCTTCAATCTGCGCGCTAAGTAAACTGTGATCGTAATTGATCACCTTGGCCGGAGCGCTCTGCTCCACAAAAAACGCCAACTCCTCAACTGTCGAGGTGCGCACAGACACTGCGTGCACAGGCACTGCAATCAGCAAAGAGATAAGGAAAACGGGGATCGAAACGCCGGACTTCATAACTGTTCCTTCAGCAAAGTAGACTTCGACTCTACTACAAAAGTCTGACATAAAAAAACCGCTGCGGGTTTCCCCGCAGCGGTTTTAATTGGATCTTAACAGTGCAGACTACAGGCGCACTTCGATACCTTTGTCACGCATGTACTGCTTGGCTTCAGGTACGGTGTATTCGTTGAAGTGGAAGATCGACGCCGCCAGCACCGCATCCGCCTTGCCTTTGATACAGCCTTCAACCAGGTGGTCCAGATTGCCTACGCCACCTGATGCGATAACCGGTACGTTAACAGCTTCGCTGATCGCGCGCGTTACGCCGAGATCGTAGCCGTTCTTAACGCCATCCTGATCCATAGAGGTCAGCAGGATTTCACCGGCACCCAAATCAACCATTTTCTTCGCCCATTCAACCGCGTCCAGACCGGTTGGCTTGCGACCGCCGTGGGTGAAGATCTCCCACTTGTCTTCTTCGCCCGGCTGGCTGACTTTTTTGGCATCGATGGCAACCACGATGCACTGAGAGCCAAAACGATCCGCGGCTTCGCGCACGAATTCAGGGTTAAAGACGGCTGCACTGTTGATGGATACTTTGTCTGCACCGGCATTAAGCATGGTGCGGATATCGTCACAGGTACGGATACCACCGCCAACAGTCAGTGGGATAAAGACCTGTGAGGCCATTTTCTCCACAGTGTGAACCATGGTGTCGCGGCCTTCGTGGGTAGCGGTGATATCAAGGAAAGTGATCTCATCCGCGCCCTGTTCGTCATAGCGCTTTGCGACTTCAACCGGATCACCGGCGTCACGAATATCTAAAAACTGTACACCCTTTACGACGCGACCGTTTTCCACGTCCAGACAAGGGATAATACGTTTTGCCAGAGCCATGTTGTTACCTATTCTGTATTGCCAGTCTGGTCACTGAAAAGAACCAGACCGGCGCAATCATTTAGAACACTGTAAACCTGAATGGTTTTACAGTTTGCCATCCCAATTGAGGAAGTTTTTCAGCAGCTGCAGGCCCACTTTGGAGCTTTTCTCCGGGTGGAACTGCACCGCAAAGGCATTCTCACGTGCAATCGCCACATCAAAGTCCACACCGTAACGGCAGGTGGCTGCAACCAGATCACGCTGCTCAACCTGTACGTGGTAGCTGTGTACAAAGTAGAAACGGCTACCGTCTTCGATCCCTTCCCACAGCGGGTGATCGTTGTGATAGACCTCATTCCAACCCATATGCGGCACTTTCAAGCGCTCTCCGTCTTCTGACAGATCATCGCCAAAGTACTTCACCTCACCCTCAAAGTGAGACAGGCACTCAACGCCTCCGTTTTCTTCGGAGGACTGCATCAACGCCTGATATCCAACGCAGATGCCGAGGAAAGGTTTACCCGAAGCGATCGCTTCAGCCACCTCTTTGTCCACACCCAAACGACGAATTTCAGCCATACAATCACGGATCGCACCGACACCCGGCAGGATCACTCGATCAGCGTTACGGACTTTTTCCGGATCGGCAGTGACAATTACTTCAACACCCGGCGCTACGTGTTCCAACGCTTTGGAAACGGAGTGCAGGTTGCCCATGCCATAATCAATTACTGCAACGGTTGCCATCGTTTACAGAGTTCCTTTGGTAGAAGGCATCATGTTTGCGGCGCGACTATCGATCTCCAACGCCATACGCAGTGCGCGACCAAATGCTTTAAAGATGGTTTCCGCCTGATGGTGCGCGTTAAACCCTTTGATGTTGTCGATATGCAGGGTCACACCGGCGTGATTCACAAAGCCCTGGAAGAACTCCCAGAACAGCTGGGTATCCAGACGACCAATGGTGGCGCGGGTGAAATCACATTTGAAATCGAGGCCCGGACGACCGGAGAAATCGATGACCACACGAGACAGGGCTTCATCCAACGGCACATACGCATGGCCGTAACGGACGATCCCTTTTTTGTCGCCAACAGCCTGTTTAAAGGCCTGACCCAAAGTGATACCGATATCTTCTACCGTATGGTGATCATCGATGTGAGTATCGCCCTTGGCGTTCACCTCAAGATCGATCAGACCATGACGGGCGATCTGATCCATCATATGTTCCAGAAACGGGACACCCGTATCGGCTTTAAATTCGCCGGTTCCGTCCAGGTTGATGGATACTGTGATCTGGGTTTCCAGCGTGTCACGGGATACCGTGGCGCGACGCTCAGCCATGTTGCTCTCCGAGATGTTCGTAAAAAACGACCATTATACAACCAATCCCCGCCGATGCCGATCTTCTGCATCTATGCTGAAACCTAAGATCTGCAAAAACCTCACAGTCAAACGCATGACAGCCCTTTCTCATCTGTTTAACATGCGACTTATACGACTGTGCCAAGGAGGCATTCATGAAAACGCTGATGAAACTTGTAGCAGGCCTCGTTGCGCTGGTGATCGTACTGATCGTCGCGGGCGGTGCCATTCTGGGTATTTTCTTTGACCCGAATGAATACAAAGGCGAGATCGAAAAAGTCGCGCTTGAAAAAGGCGGTGTCGAGCTAGACATCGGTGGCGACATCGGTTGGTCTGTCTTTCCCTGGCTCGGTCTTGAGATCGGCCAGATCAGCGTTAAATATCCAAACCAACCCCAGCTCGCCACGCTGAACAAAGCGCAGGTATCGGTGCGTATCCCTGCACTGTTGAGCGGCCAGGTACAGATGAGCAGCGTTGTGGTTGACGGTCTGAATCTGAATTTGGTGCAGGACGGTAGCACGAACAACTGGGCACCTGCCTCCTCCCCTGATAAAGCAGAAACATCGGCTGAACAGCCGAACGCCGCAGAATCCGCAGGTGGGACCGCAATTTCTCTGGATATCGACAGCATCGCCGTGACCAACGGCAACCTGAGTTTCGAAGACAAAAAAGCGGGCAGCAAAGCCTTGGTGAAAGACCTCAACCTGACCACCGGCAAGGTGCAGGATGATGTCGCATTTCCTCTGACTCTCAGCTTCAGTGCAGAACAATATGCCAATGGTTCCGCACAACCGGCGATGACGGTCAGCTCCAAGCTGGATAGTAATGTGCGCTTTAACCTCGCCAAACAGCAGTACTGGGCGAAGAAGCTGAACAGCTCCATTACCGTTCAGGGCGAAGCAACCGGCGGTAAACCGCTGACACTGACACTGGCGGCCGATATCACTGCCGATGCGGCAAAACAGGCTGTCGCGCTGGAAAACCTGAAAGTCGCGATCGCCAATCTGGCATTGAGCGGTAAACTGGCGGTGAACGATTTTGCAAAACCGGCGATCAGCGGTGCGGTTGATGTTGCACCTTTTGATCTGCAGAAACTGCTGGGGACTCTGGGTCAGCCTGCGATTGAAACCACTGATCCGGATGTCCTAAAAGCGATCAGTTTGTCGACTGAGCTGGGCGGACCAGCGAACACAGTCACCGCTAAGGCACTGACACTGAAACTGGACGACACCACGTTTAAGGGTAACGCAGCCTTTAATCTGGCCAGCGGGGGCATCAAGCTAACGCTGAAAGGTGACAGCCTGAATGCTGATCGTTACATGCCTCCGGCAAAAGAGCAGCCAGCTGAAGCACAGCAGGCCAGCACGGGCGAGCGTTATTCCAAAGAGAAGATCATCCCGGTTGAGCCACTGAAAGGCCTGAACATCGATGCGGCTCTAGGCTTGGGTAAACTGCATGTCAGCAAGCTAGATATCCAGAATATCGACCTGGTATCGCTGATCATGCGACACAACGGAAACTGGCCTACCTCGCTGCCATACATGAGGCACAACTTGACTGCTTCTAGAGAACCTGCCTGGGCAGCTAGATGTAGTGCACATCGCCCATCAAGATCAACAGC
>NZ_JBFGYC010000063.1:0-11794 GCF_041587635.1 Pontibacterium sp.
GGGCCAGAGTTCGGTTTCCACCACAATCAATGCACGGGGTTTAATCCGTTTAAGGAAACGCGTTAACGCATGCGGCAGATCGTAGGGACAGTAGAGATGCTGAACCTGTTCCGGAAACAGGGAACGGACCCGTTCTGCACCCGTGGGTGTCATGGTGGTAACTAGGATAGGCAGATCCGGCTCGCGCTCCAGCAACAATGTTACGAGCGGAGCAATGGCGACGGTTTCACCTACCGACACCGCATGGATCCAGAGTGGACGATCATCACGGGCAGGGACATCGCCAAAGCGTTCCGCAACCCGCTCACCATAGGCTGGTGCCTGCCTGGCGCGTTTTTTCAGCCGCAATAAAACCAACGGCAGCGCCAGATACCAAACCAGAGAATAGAACCAACGTGCCATCAATATGAACCCCCGCTGCGGTCTCTATTCGCCTGCACGCTGGTACTGTAAAGCGTGCAGTTGTGCGTAGATACCGTTCTGAGCCAACAACTCATCATGGCTGCCCACCTCAGCAATAACCCCCTGATCCAGCACCACAATGCGGTCCACATCTTCGATTGTGGACAATCGGTGGGCGATAACAAAGGTCGTACGACCACGCATCACATTGTGCATAGCATCCTGAATATGACGCTCGGACTCCGAATCCAGCGCAGAAGTTGCCTCATCCAGAATAAGAATCGGTGCATCTTTCAATAATGCCCGGGCAATCGCAACGCGTTGACGTTGTCCACCCGACAAGCTGATGCCGTCCGAACCAATCACCGTACCCAGACCGGCAGGCAATTTATCCGTAAACTCGACCACATGAGCCGCTTCTGCCGCCCGACGAATTTGCTCTTCAGTACACTCGGAAAGCGCACCGTAAGCGATATTGTCAGCGATCGTGCCATCAAACAGCACCACATTCTGATTCACAATAGAGATCTGTTTGCGCAGAGATTCCAGGCGGTACTCATGCAAAGGGGTATCGTCGATCAGGATCTTACCCTGAGTCGGCTCATTAAACCGTGGCAGGAGGCTCACCAGCGTCGATTTACCACTACCAGACCGCCCCACAAACGCGATAGATTCACCCACCTTGACCTGCAGATTAATCTGTTTCAGTACAGACTCATCCCGCCCGGCATAAGAAAAATCCACATCGATCAGAGAGATACCCCGATCAACCGATCGCAAAGTTTCTGTCCCACTGTCCCTCTCTTTTTCCTGATCCAGGATCGCAAACAAGCTTTCCGCCGCAGCGACACCCTTCTGAACAATGCTGTTCACTTCCGTCAGCTGGCGTAGCGGTTTGGCAATCATACCGGCGGCGGTAATAAAGGAGATAAACTGCCCCGCTGTCATCGACTCCATCAAGGATGGGTGCATTGCCACATACACCAGAAAAGCCAGTGCTGACGCAACAATCAACTGCACCAGAGGCGTGCTCACCGCATCGGTTACGATCAGCTTCATAAACTGACGCCGGTTATTTTCACTGGCCTGTCTAAAACGCTCCTTTTCCTTAGGCGTCGCACCAAAGACCCGCACCACATCGATCCCCTGAAATACCTCGGTCGCAACGTGGGCAACATCCCCAACACTCTGTTGAATATGGGTACTGATCTTCTTAAAACGTTTTGCGGCCAGGCTGACTACCCAGGCAATCAACGGCATGATCACCAGAAAGATCAGGGTCAGACGCCAGTTGAGATAGAGAAGATAACCAAACAAGCCGATGACCGTAAGGCCTTCACGCAACAACAGGCGCAAAGCAATCGTCACCGAATCCGTCACCTGCTCTACGTTATAGGTAAAGCGGGCCAACAGCTGCCCTGAAGATTTACTCTGAAAAAAGCTGCTCGGTAACAGCAGCATATGATTAAACAGATCGATCCGTAGTTTATTGACCACGTGTCGTGCAGCATACGCAATGCTGTACAGACCTAAGAAGCTGCCGATACCACGCACAAAGAACAAGCCAACAACAGCTGCTGCAAGCCAGGTACGCTGGTCCAGGTCGCCTTCACTGACGCTATCAACCACATACTCCAGCCACTTGGCGAAACCCGCTTGCGTGGCGGCATACAGGCTGAAGCCAACAATACTGACAACAAAGGCAAACCAATAAACTTTTACATAGCTCAGCAGGCGGAGATATACACGCCAGGAGGATTCGGATGCGGGGCTCTGAGGGTCAGACATAGGTCACATATGTATATAAATTCAGACGCGAGTATAACGCTATTCACCCCGTGCTTTACAGCACTTCCCATTGTCCCTGCCACGGGCGAACGAGTACAATGGTCCGACTCAAACTGCATAAGCACTGATCCGATACTGATGCCATTCTTATCACCACGCTTCTGGCCGACATGGCTGGGGTTGATGGCTTTACGCCTTATCTCCCTGTTGCCTATGGCGGCACAATACACTCTTGGCCGTTTTCTAGGCAAAATGCTATACCGCCTGATCAGCAAACGCCGTCATATTGTTGAGGTTAACCTCAAGCTCTGCTTCCCTGAAAAGTCGGAAGAGGAGCGGCAACAGATGGCGGTTGAGGTCTTCGAAAATAACGCCATCGGCATGTTTGAGACCTCAATGGCATGGTGGTCTTCGCCCGACCGATTTAAAGATAAGGTGATCATTGAGGGTCTGGAGCATATTGAGAAAGCCCAGCAGGAAGGACATGGCATTCTGCTCACCGGCGCGCATTATTCAACGTTGGATCTGGGCGGTTTTCTACTGGGCCAGAAATTAAACTTCAGTACGGTTTACCGGCCCCATAACAACCCCCTGTTTGACCGTTTTATCTGCCAGGGTCGTTCCCGCTTTGTCGAGCAGATGCTCGACAACGAAAACAGCCGTGCCATCGTGAAACAGTTGCGTCAGGGCAACGTAGTCTGGTTCGCACCGGATCAGGATATGGGGCCAAAACAGTCGATATTCGTCCGTTTCTTCGGTATACCCGCGGCAACCGTGCCTGCGACAGCCAAGCTGGCCCGACTCGGGAAAGCGAAAGTGATGATCTTTGGCCAACACCGACTGCCAAATGGCGAAGGGTATAAATTAACCATCTCTCCCGCGTTGGATCCTTTCCCAACCTCGGATGAAGCCGCCGATACCAATCTGGTCAATCAGGGGCTGGAACAGGCTATCCGTCAATTTCCCACCCAGTATATGTGGGTACACCGGCGTTTTAAGACCCAGCCTGATGCCGAGAAAAGTCATCTGTACGCAAAACGCTAATGCTTACTGGCTCCGATGCCCTCGGCCCTGACCACAGCAAACAGCAGTGCCGCAAGAAACCAGAATAAGCTCGCCCAGTAGGATGAGTACATAGAAAGATGGGTATTCAGCGGCATCAATAATGTTGCGATGCCCACGGCATAGAGGAAACTGAAACGGTGCGTATGGGCGGTGAGCATTTTCAATAGATATACCATTGTAAGCAATGCGCCCAGTAAACCGGTTACACCGATCACCCCCATCTCGGCCATCATCTCCAGTACAATCTGATGCGGATGATAAGCACCAATCTGCTCTTCACCATGGAGAAACCTATCATCAGGTTGGGAATAGTCTGCATAGGCATATCGAAAGCCCCGTACGCCAACACCATTGATCCAATTATCGGAGAACATATCAATCGATGTCTGCCATATACTGATCCGGCCAGACGAGGCTGCATCCAAAGAGCTGCCGTTAATAGCTGCCACTGACCTGAAAACTTTCATCTGCACTGGTGGTGTTTGAGAACCCACCGCACCGACAAGCAGCAGCACGGCCAAGGCACCTGTCAGGTACTTTCGATTCGGCCGATATCCTGCAAACCAAAGCATAGCCAGCGTATAAAACACAAACCATGCCAGTGCCAGCCACGCCATACGCGTGCCGCTGATAAAGATCACAAAGGCCATCAACATCGAGAAAAACACTCCCCAATGGAGCTGTTTATTGCTGACAATTGCAGCCAGCGCCACGCCCAGAAAAGCCACCAGTGCATATCCGAGACGTTTATTGTCTCCGTAAACACCCGTGATATAGAGCGATGATCCGCTGCTCAGGCCAAAGATATCGTGCCCCAGCAACAACTCAACAATACCGTCCAATGCCCAGAAGGCCAGTATGGCCGCCACGGCCATCGACAGCACACGATGAGTCGCCAACGTATCTAACCGGTGGATGATAAAGATACCCGCCAGATAAAACCGCAACATACCAAAGGTCGACGATAGCCCTTTTTCAACGTTGACGGCATCAGGCAACGAAACCAGGGCGGGAATCCAGAAACAGAGGAATAACAGTGAGAACAAGCGAAAAGCGAGGTTGGAAAAAAGCTCCTGCCGACAACTCACAACGTCTTTTAGGCCAAACAGCGCCATCACCAAGAGCGGCACTTCGGGCAGTCGCCCGATAGGCTGTAGCGCCACAACAAGGACCACCAACCAAAGAGGCCACTGTTCAATAAAACTCTTCCGTAACCCTAATTTCTCCACAGACGCCATCATCCTAAGTCAGTTCTCTATATCTCTAGTTCAATCAGGGCCCGAGGGGGCTAATCCTTGATACTGGTTGCTTAGCGGGCGAATTATCTGGTAAAACTCTCCACCTTACAAATTGCCTGATGCAGTCACATATCTAAACTTAACCATACGACTTATACTCAGGTACTCTTTCGTTTCGGATATCTCGAAGCGATCGCTATAAACAGACTCTTGATACGATGCCTTCTATTCTTCGCTTACTCGCCATTGGAGACTGCAACAGCAGTGGAAAAACGCTCGACGCCAATGTGCCCGAGGAGCTCGTAAAGCGTCTGGAAGCAGACGGTATCCGCTGCTCCCTGCAAAACTTGGGTGCCGCAATGAACTCTTCCAGAGAGGGACGGACCAAAGCCAAGGCTCACTCTGCACCGGCAGATATTCTTCTGCTGAGTTTCGGTTTAGTCGATGCCTGGGTGACCAGCATCCCGATGTTCTATATCAGCTACTATCCGGACAACAAGCTGAAACGTCGTACGCGGAAAATCCTTAAATCACTCAAGAAACGTCTGCGGCATCCGCGTTTAACGCGCTGGATACCGACCGGAGCGGTCGTAGGGAAAAAGAGTTTCAAGAGAATATAGAACAAACGATTCATGTGCTGCGACAGAGAAACCCACAGCTGAAAGTGGTTATCTGGGGAGCGGCGCCCACCGACGACGACAAACGCAATCGGCTACTCGACGAATACAACGACATCCTTAAGACGGTAGCCAAGGCCGACAATGGCCTATACCTGGACACAACGCAGAGCATTGCTGCATCACCCCGTGATGAGATGTTCGACGATGCGGTCCACCTGTCAAAACCGGCGTGTCAGCACGTCGCACTCGCGCTAGCGCCACTCATCAAACAACAGATAGCTCACACACCCAGCTAGCTTATTCGGACGGGCCGCGCTTTTGCTCATCCCGCGCTAGCAGTTCCAACTCATACAACTTCGCTTCTTTCAAAAACGCATAAAACGCATTGATCATACTGCCAATAAAACCACGACGGCCGTTGTAGCAGTTGCGGCGCAGAAAGTAGGATTTAAGGAAGGTCACTGGCATCACCAACAGTAGTTTCGGCAAACTGCTGCGCTTACCTTTCTCAAACTTATCCATCGCTTTACCCGATGAGTATCGATTGACCTTATCGACCTTTACTTCAACGGATACCTCACCGTAGTGATTAATGGCGCCGTCCAGCTCGATAATGTTGCCCTTTACCACAGGGCTTTCGTGGAAGCGCTCTTTTCCGTAAGCCCCCTGACTTTGACGGAATAAGCGGATATGGCGATTTTGCTTGGTTTTATGATGGACCGCTTTACCGATAAAGTGCTCCTGGATCGGGATATTGGCGCCAGACAGATCGGACTGTTCTGCCACCTCAAAGATCTGTGCACGTAACGTATCAGTCAGCTCTTCATCCGCATCCAGATTGAGCACCCAGTCATGCTTGCAGAGGCTTTTAGCGTACTCTTTCTGCTCTGCCATGCCGGTCCAGTCACGCGCAAACAGGCGATCAGTGTACTTGCCTGCAAGCTCCATTGTACGGTCGGTACTGCCGCTATCCACCACCACAATATCATCAAAATCACGCACGCTATCCAGCACACGCTCAATATTATGTTCTTCGTTTTTGACTACCAGATATACGCTGATCATACGCGGTAACGACCCCGGGTTATGGCTAGATGGAACTGAAGCGCGTTGGTACTTCCCAACACAGAAATACGCTTGATACGAAAAGGATCAGAGATCTG
This sequence comes from Pontibacterium sp., assembly GCF_041587635.1. Lineage (NCBI taxonomy): Bacteria > Pseudomonadati > Pseudomonadota > Gammaproteobacteria > Oceanospirillales > Oceanospirillaceae > Pontibacterium > Pontibacterium sp. The sequence continues at coordinate 6,277 of NZ_JBFGYC010000063.1, forward strand.
TTCGATCCCCTTTTTCACCGTGACAGCACTGCGCAGTCCCACCTGCTGCACTTGTTCAACATTGCTGTCGTTATAACGTCCGAACGGGTAAGCAAACGCATGACAGGTGTCACCGGTCAGCGCTTCGACCACCGCTTTGGATTGGCTAATTTCTTCAGCTGCAATCTCCGGTTCGGCTTTATCAAGATTGACATGGTGCATGGTATGAGCCCCAAATTCGATCAATCCGGAGTCTCGCATCTCATGAATTTGTGATTGATCCAGACGTTCAATGCCGTCGATCTCCGGGGCCAGATAGATCGTTGCTTTTGCCTGATATTTTTTCAGCAGCGGAAACATCTGCGTGTAGTTATCAAGAAAGCCATCGTCAAAGGTCAGCACAACGTTTTTCCCGTCTGGCTGAGTATCCAGCAACTCCGTAATCGTACGGAACTGATACCCCTGCTGATTCAGATATTGCAGATGCTTTTCAAACATCGCTGGATGAACCACCAAATCCGGCGAAATACCCTCTGCGGACTCATTAATGCTGTGATACATCAGAACCCTTGGACAGGATGCATCCACACAGGGACGCCACCAGTTGTAATGCGCTGAAACATAGAGCGATACAAGCAATAACGCGATAACAGCAATGACGATTAACATTTAGCGACGGCTCTCCTGTCCGGCAATCCGCGAACGATAGTATTCAACATACTCAGCGGCCACCGTTGGCATCTCAAATCGGCGCGCCTGATCTTCAGTAAAGGATCGATACTGGCCGGATAACACCCTGTACTCCGCTGCAACCTGAGCAAGTTTATCACTCAACTGCGCATCCTTAATCAGCAGTTCATCCGGCAGAAGCTCCGGTGCAGCCCCCACTTCAGTCGAGATAAACAGATTTGCATAAAACAGCGCCTCCACCATCACCAGACTGAAGCCCTCACTGCGTGATGCGATGACCACCAGATGCTTCTGCGTCATCCTTTGCGCCACATCTGATTGCTGCCCCAGCAACCGCACCCGGCTTTCAACACCTAACTCATCGATTAACGCTTCCAATTCCGCGCGCTGGGGCCCTTCACCCACGATATCCAGTGAGCAGTCGATCTCAGAATCCGCCACTTCCCGGATTAACCAGTCAAAGCGTTTGATCGGATCAAGTCGCCCCACCGCCAGAATGGAAAACTCGCCGTCGGGTATCACCGGTTGCAGTGCAGGATCACGCTGCACACCGTTGTAGATCACTGTGGCGGGATGACTGATAGAGTCGGCCACCATGCCGGATACCGCTGTAACATTGGCTAACCGATTGAAAATCTTACCTTTGCGCGAATTGTGTTTCGTTGCGACCTGCGTCAGTGCAATCAGCCGGGACACGCGCAGGATGATTTTAGACGCTTTGGCGCCATTGGAGTGCACGATATCCGGCTGTTCATCGGCAACGATCCTACGCAACTGCATGTACAGGCGGGGGTCGTACCATTCCTCACTGCTCGTGAGTTCATGCACCTTAACCCGATCAGACAACCGCTTGAGCCAAACACTGCCCTTAAACGCGGCGACGACCACGTCAACATGCTGTAAGGCCAGTGTATTACTGAGGTCAGCCACCACTTTCTCTGCACCGCCATCCAGACTGGACGCGATAAACATCAGCACCTTCACGAACACAGTTCCTCGTACACGGACAAGGTCTTATCCAACATCGTGGTTTTTAGAAACTCCGGGTTACCTTTCGGGCGCACACCTGATGCCAATACATCGGATACGGTCTGCACCAGCTGAGGCACATCCTTCATCGGCGTTTTACCCTGTGGATAAAGCGCCGCGAGAATCTCTCCAACGCCGCCGTGGTCATACCCTACCACCGGGATGCCCTGACCAATCGCTTCAGCAACGGTACGACCAAAAGATTCCGGTTTGGTCGATAACGACAACACCAGATCAGACACCGAGTAGATATCACGAATGTCGGAACGCGCACCGGTAAAGGTAATGTGCTCACCTAAGCCTTCATCTTTCACTCGCTGATAGAGTTCCTGCGCATAGGCTTTACGTTTTGCATCTTCACCACCCACGATCAGCGCATGCACCGGCACCCCTTGCAATAACAAGGCTTTGATCATATCGATCATATCGTTGTGGCCCTTGAGGCGGGTCAGACGTCCGGCCAGTGTGATGACTTTTTTGCCCACCAGCTGAGGAAAATCCTGTTGCCACTGCGCCAACCAGTCGGCAGACGCCTGATAACCCAACGGAAATTCCTGCGGATCGATTCCCCGGTACACCAGACGCACATTCGCCATATCCGTTTGTGGATAATTGTCACGAATATAAGCCTCAACCGTTTTTGAAACGGCGATCACCCGCTCACCCCGGCACATGATGCCGCTGTAGCGAGACACTGAATACAACCCATGCACCGTTGTGACCAGATGTGGACGCTCTGATGTGTTCATGCCACGCCAGGCAAACCAGGCAACCCAGGCGGGCAAACGGGAACGAACGTGCAGAATGTCCGGTTTTTCTTGTTTCAACCAGCGACGTAGCGCCCAAACGTGGCGAAAGGTCCAGAGCGACTTTTTGCCCAAGTCCCAGCTGACATGACGGGTACCCTCGGCTTCCAGCTGTTTCACCATACCGCCGCCCGCAGAGATCACCACAGATTCATGACCTCGCCTGATCAGCTCTTCCGCCACTTCCAGCGTGCCACGTTCAACACCGCCACCATCCAGATCTGGTAATAACTGTACAACTTTCATGACAACAACCTCTTGCGAACCAGATCAGCACAGCGTGCAGCTTCATTAAACGGACTATCAGGACAGGGCAGCGCATTACTCTGCTGCCAGCGACTGAACGGTGTGACTTTTTGATCATCAATCAACAACTGCAAACCGCGGGTAATTCGATTGCTGCTCTGTTGCGGCACATCCAGAATACCCACCGCACACCCCGCAGTCAGCGCCTCAAATACCATAGAAACACTGTCACCACTCACCCAGCATTGTTCGGCATCAGGCAGATGTTCACCTAACCAGCCGGGCCCCGTCTCTTCAAACGGTACAATCTTCAGATTGGGTAGATCCGCTGCGCGCAGTTGCGACAAAAAAGACGCCGGTGTTCGGCGTGAGGTGGTGAGCAACCAAGGCTTTTCACCGTCCACTATCGCAGCCAATTGATCAATAATCGCCTGATCATCCCAGCCAAAATGCTTTGACGGTCCACCAATCAACACCATGCCCTGCATCGCGTCTGCTGAACGGCTCACCCGAGGCTGCATTCGATTGAGCGCCCCGTCGGTTAACTCAATATTGGATTTGGGCGCGGGCTCATCGTGACGAGGGATCAGACACAAATCAAACCAATTGGTTGGCAGCGAAGGTTTCATCATCAATACCGCCCGTGCACCCGTGGCGCGTTTATACGCCAGCAAGGTCAAATGGGTACGATGCCCGGCACCGATAATCACATCAGGCAGAGGGTCCGATTGGGTGTCACGCACACCAAAACACAGTGTTTTAAATGCCTGCGATTTAGACAGCACGGGTTTTGTTTCCACCGTCATCGAAGGCTCAAGACGCTGTAGCGCTTCCGCCAGCCCGAGACTCTGATTTAAGTGTCCCGGTTTGTCATCACTGATGATCCAGATCTGTGTCACGGCGGACCTGCTTGGTAAAATACGACGGAAAGGGACAACCGCATGGCGGCTGTAATCAATTAATATGCCGCAATAATACTAAAATCACCGCTAAACACACAGTAATCCGTCTGGACGCAATATTTTTGTGCATCTGGGAATTCCATTTTTGGCTCAGATGCTTAAAATCAACATCCTTGGGCGTGCTCCGCTCAGTTTCAGCCGTCCCAATACATCGGGACGTTTTCACCTAACCGCTTTTGTAGGACGCTTCACATGACAGCATTTGGTTCCGTGTTCATGCCTGAAATGGCAATCTCCTGGTTTGATGGTTCTGACTGGAGCGCGACTGAAGTCGTCGCCAGCGATAGCATCCAGGTACACCCGGGTGCCCATGTGCTGCACTATTCCAGCACCTGCTTTGAAGGCCTGAAAGCGTTCCGCCACAAAGACGGCTCGGTGAAGATCTTCCGCATGGATAAGAACATCGATCGTTTTGCGCAGAGTTCTCAGCTGCTGGGTCTGCCAGAACTGAATAAAGAAACCACCTCGCAGATGATCCGCGACATCGTTGCACGCTTTGCTGACGAAGTACCGGCACCGCCGGGTTCCATGTACATCCGTCCAACGCACATCGGTACGGAACCGGCCATCGGTAAGGCTGCCGTTCCATCGCTGACCTCTTGTCAGTACATTTTGCTATCACCGGTTGGCGACTACTTTGCCGGTGGCGATAAAGCCCTGCGCTTGCTGATTGAAGATCAGAACATGCGCTGCCCGCCGCATATGGGGATGGTAAAAAGCGGTGGCAACTACGCCGCTGCACTGCAGCCTATCATGCACGCTCGCGCGGAAGTGCAGGCCGATCAGGTTCTGTTCTGTCCAAATGGTGACGTTCAGGAAACCGGCGCAGCCAACTTCTTGCTGATCGACGGCAATGAGCTGATCACCAAATCGCTGGATGAAAGCTTCCTGCACGGTGTGACCCGCGATTCGATCCTGACCATCGCCCGCGACATGGGTATGGACGTACAGGAACGTGAACTGTCCGTAGAGGAACTGATGGAACGCGCGGCGAAGCCGGGCTGTGAAGCGGCTCTGTCTGGCACTGCTGCAGTACTGGCTCCAGTTGGCACATTGATCTATCAGGGTCAGGAGCTGGATGTAGGTAACGGTGGTATCGGTGAAACCACCGTGAAACTGCGTACCGCACTGAATGCCATTCAGTGGGGTGAAGCGGAAGATCCATACGGCTGGCTGACCAGCTTGTAACAAAAAACTTTATATAGTGAGCAGGCTGTCCTGAGTGTTGATTATCGGCACAGCCTGTTTTTTGATTTACCAACTACCTGAGAACATCTCCTTTATATTAATTAACATCGAAGAAAGGGACTTTCTAATGAAAGTAATTAAATATACTGCCTCTATTTTTTTACTTGGCACCACCGCCTTTTTAACTGGATGCCAAACCCATATCACCAATTTAAAAGAATCGATAGAAACTGATAAAAGCGAACAACATAAAAGCCCTGGCGGGAGATGGGTCTCCCAAAATTCTCCTTGTTATAATTCAGGCGTATTAGATTGGAAATTAGACACCTATAACTCTAAGCAGAGAAAAGACACAAAAGTCGCTTTCCTTTTACCTGATGATGCAATACGTGAGTTTGTAGGACCGCCAAAAGAGCACTTCGCAAAAACATCAAAGATCGCTGCCAAAGCGTATATGTATAATGATAAAAAATTTAAAACCTATAGATTCATGGGATTGGAATTAGGAGAAACAAAAAAAAACATCATCGATACCTACGGAGAAATTTATACAATAGCTAAAACGAAACCTACAAAAATTGTAGCCCCTAAAACAACACCAAAATCATGGAGATCCCC
>NZ_JBFGYC010000064.1:0-11499 GCF_041587635.1 Pontibacterium sp.
CCCCGTGGGAATACTCTGGTTTTCCGATGCGGTACTTGATGCCATCGATCAGTCCTTCAAGCCCCTGACCCAAAGTCGCTTGAAGGTTATCAACTTTGTAGTCGCTCACGACTGTATGGAATGCCTGTGCGATCGGATGCTCAGAATGCTTCTCTAGTGCTGCTGCGATCTGAAGGTGCTCATCATTCTTATGATCTGTGAGTGAGCGTGTTTCCTGAAGGGTCAGGTTACCTTCTGTGAGCGTCCCGGTTTTATCAAAAACAATATGCGTAGCACGCGCGAGGCTCTCTAATACATGACCACGGGTGATGAGCATGCCGTTCTGTCGCAGGGTGCCGGTTGCGGCTGTCAGTGCGGTTGGGGTCGCCAGTGATAGTGCGCATGGGCAGGTAACAACCAGAACGGAAAGCGTGATCCAGAAGGCGTCTTCTGGAGAAATTAGCCACCAGCTAAAGCCTACCGTTGCCGCGGTTAAAAGCACGGCGGAGACAAAATAACTGGCAAACCGGTCAGCTAACTGAGCAACCTTGGGCTTGTCTTCCTGAGCGCGTTCCAACAGGCGGACAATGGATGAAAGCTGTGTTTCTGCACCGACCTGTGTCACTTCGAGTGTGATCGGGTTTTCAACGTTAATCGTGCCGCCGATGACGTTTTCACCGAGCCCTTTTCGAATAGGGAGGTATTCGCCGGTCAGCGCAGATTCATCGATCGAACTGCTGCCTGCGACGATTTTTCCGTCAGCAGGTACGGTATGTCCGGGTTTAATGAGAACCTGATCGCCAATGCTTAGCTCTTTTGCCGGAACCATGGTCTCTTCGCCATCGACGATTTTGATAGCGCTTGCGGGCAATAGGTTGAGCATGGCATTGCCTGCACGGCCCGTACGGTGACGTGCCTGCATTTCCAGATAACGGCCAATAAGCAGGAAGAAAGTGAACATAGTGACAGAGTCAAAGTACACCTCTCCACTGTCGGTTACCGTGGCCCAGATACTTGCCAGATAGGCGCCGCCGACAGCAATCGAAACAGGAACATCCATGCTTAAGTGGCGTGTACGAAGGTCCCGTAACGCTGCGACAAAGAAGGGCCGAGCGGCATATAGAATGACGGGTGTCGCAATCACCATGCTGGCCCAGCGCATGAAGGTGACATGCTTACCTTCGATGCCTTGAATGGCACCACCATAAAGCGCGACAGCGATCATCATGACTTGCATCATGCCGATACCTGCAACCCCTAAGCGGCGTGTGGCGCGTTTTCTTTCCTGTTCCAGTAGCTGCTCTTCCTTATCTGGATGATAAGGGTGAGCCTGATAGCCTATCCGGTATATCTCAGCGAGTAATAAACTGAGTACCTGTGATGTTGAATCCCAGCTAATACGAGCACGGTGGTTAGTGAGGTTTACGCTCACTTTTACCACGCCCGATTGTTTCTTCAGATGATGCTCGAGCAGCCAAATACAGGCTGCACAGGTAATTCCCTCGATGACCAGAGTGGCTTCTTTTACGCCATCTTCTTTAGTCACGACGAAGTCGCGTTGCACCGATTCCTGATCATAAAGCGCCAGTTCGCTCAGTTGGGCATCTGATACAGATTTAAGCGATAAATCGGGTGTGTAAGAAGCGGTTTCACGATGTTTGTAAAAGTTGTCCAGTCCGCTTTCTACAATGGTTTGGGCGACGGCTTGGCAGCCGGGGCAACACATTGATCGTGGCTTTTCATCAATGACGGTGACAAAGCTGCTTCCCGCGGGGACATCTTGCCCGCAATGAAAGCAGCCTTCGGTCGTTGCCTGAGAAGGCGCGAGGGAGCTGTTCATCGATTATTCTGACGCTGAAAGTGTGGCTTTAACCGGAGCGTCCGGGTCTTTGGCCTGTTGTGCGCCAACGGTAATTTCTGCTCGCAAACGCCATGTTTCATCAGCGGGGGTGAGCGTCATATAGCGCTTGCCCAAAATCTTACCCTTCAGGCTGCCAAGGTAGTTTGGTGTCCCAGGTTGATGACGCAATGTCAGAGTTTGATCATAGTTTTTGTGCGTAGGGTGAATGATTCCAAGTGACAGGAATTCTGGCAGTGGGGATAGCTCGCCTTTAAGTTGAACGACAACGTCACCGGTCAGCAGGTCGAATATCAGATCGCCTTCCAGGCCCAGTTCGCGTGTGTATTGTTGACGTGTATCATCAACGTGATAACCGCGGGCCTGCTTGTAGTAGTCATCTTTAACAATGCCATCGTGGGTGACGATAGAGATATATAAGAACGCAAATCCGTAAATAAATACGGCGATCAGTGGTGCCAGAATAAACCACAGCCAAGGCTGTTTATACCAAGGGGCGATTGCTGGATTTTCTTTACTCATCGATATCTCTTGTAAATCTGAATGACTGAAGTCGGGATGGCCGAAGTGTATACAGGAATGTGCCTGAAAGGGAGCCCTGTGCTTTATATACTTACTGCTAATGCCGGGTTATTTGGTCGGTATCAATATACTCAAAAAAATAGCCGCATCGCAGTGTGCGACGCGGCTATTCTACCACTATTTAGTGATTGTTGGCGCGAGCTTATAGGTGCGACTTAACGTCGCGGGGCTGGGCCAATGAAGCGGTTTTCTTCTTCGATTACGATAGTATCGTCATCGATCGCTTCCACTTTGAACTTAATGTCATAGTTCGGCTTGCTCAGGTACTTCGGTTCGATCTGCAGGCGAACAGGGTGGTCAAGTAGTTCACCTGACTGAATGTTCACAAGACTTGCACCGATCATCTCTAGTCCGTCCAGGCCCATGATGGTGATTCGGTATTGGTGGTCAACCTGTTCCTTGTTGGCAATTTTGAGGGTGTATACGTTTTCAATCTTGCCTTGGGAATTTTCAATGTATAGCTGGCCACGGTCACGCAGGATGTCTACTTCCAGAGGGATGCGGCTCATCAGTGTGTAGCCGAACGCCAGGCACATGGCCATCAGTGCGGCAAAGTAGCCAATCAGGCGAGGGCGGAACAGTTTTGTGACATTGCCATCGAGCGCATGCTCGGTGGTATATCGTACTAAACCGCGTTCGTATCCCATGCGATCCATCATTGAGTCACAGACGTCAACACAGGCACCGCAGGCTACACACTCATATTGCAGACCGTCACGAATATCAATACCGACAGGGCAGACGTGTACACAAGCATTACAGTCGATGCAGTCGCCGAGACCTTGCTCTTTATAGTCGGCGTTCTTTTTGCGCTTGCCACGATTTTCGCCGCGTTTCTCATCGTAGGAGATAATGAGAGTGTCCTGATCGAACATGACGCTTTGGAAGCGAGCGTAAGGGCACATGTAGATACATACCTGCTCGCGCAGCCAGCCTGCATTGCCATAGGTTGCTACTGCAAGGAAGCCCAGCCACCAAGTTTCCCACGGTCCCAAGTCCCAGCTGAGTACTGCAGGAACCAGTTCACGGATAGGGGTGAAATAGCCTACAAATGCAATCGCTGATGTAATGGCAATCGTTAACCAAAGGATATGCTTGGCAGTCTTTTTGATTAGTTTGTTTTTGCTCCAGGGTGATTTATCGAGCTTAATGCGTGCGTTTCGATCACCTTCGGTAACCCGTTCTGCCCAGATAAAAAACCATGTCCATACAAATTGTGGGCAAGCGTAACCGCACCATAGTCGACCGGCAAACGCGGTTACAAAGAACAGCGTGAAGGCCAATATAATGAGTAGCCAGGATAGCAACATAAAATCCTGGGGCCAGAATGTCATGCCAAAAACATGAAACTGACGACTTGGCAGATCAAACAGAACGGCCTGACGACCATCCCATTGAATCCAGGAGAAAGCGTAGAACGCAACCAGCATCATCGCGCTGGTGATTGTGCGGAAATTCTTGAACAGACCTTTGTAGAATTTTACGTGGATATGTTCGCGTTTGGCGTAAAGATCAAAGTCCTCTTTGTTCTTATTGCCATTACCAGATTTCTTAGGTGTGACATCTTGAACTGGTATCTGATTCATTGGGGTGCTCACCGCTATAAAAAATAACCTCACATGCCTTTGAGCCTGATCTTGACTGGTTCATTAGCACTTTCGAATATTATAAACCGTCCAATAAAAAAGGCGATATGATTTAGATCATATCGCCTTTTTTTGTCAGTCCAAGCGTTTATTTGTTGGACAGGCTGTAAACGTAAGCAGTGATCAGGTGGATCTTGTCTTCGTTCAACAGAGTGTTGTGCGCAGGCATTACACCGTTACGACCGTTACGAATGGTGTGGGCAACTTTCTCGAAAGAACCGCCGTACAGCCAAATGTTATCGGTCAGGTTAGGTGCACCCAGTGCCAGCATGCCGGTAGCATCCGCACCGTGACAAGCAGTACACAGAGCCTGGAACTGAGCTTTACCGTTTGCAGCGGAGTCAGCATCAACTTCCTGACCGCTCAGGCTCAGCACGTAGCTGGAAACGTCACGTACGCCTTCTTCGCCCAGTACAGCGCCCCAAGGAGGCATGCCGCCGTTACGACCGTTAGCGATAGTGGCTTTAATAGTCGCAGCGTCGCCACCATACAGCCAATCGTTATCGGTCAGGTTAGGGAAGCCGTATGCGCCAGAACCGGTAGATCCGTGACACAGAGAGCAGTTGTTGGCAAACATGCGCTGACCCATTTTCAGGCCGGCTTCGTTACCTGGCTGCTGCAGTTCTTCAACAGACATTGCCGCGTATTTAGCAAATACAGGCTTGTACTGTTCTTCTGCGTGCGCCATTTCCTCTTCCCACTGACCGGTAGAGGACCAGCCCAGCAGACCCTGGAAGCTACCCAGACCTGGGTACAGAGCCAGGTAAGCCAGACCAAAGATCACAGTCGCCATGAACATCTGGAACCACCAGCGTGGCAGAGGGTTATCGTACTCTGCAATGCCGTCAAATTCGTGACCCAGTGTCTGATCAGTTGCTTCCTTGTGCGTCTCGCTCTTGCGAGTCGCCAGCAGCAACCAAGTACAGCCAAGAATGACTGCCAGGGTAATAACAGTTACCCACGCGCTCCAAAAAGCACTCATTTTTCGATTCTCCCGTTATCGGCCTTCGCATTGTTGTCTTCGTCGTCATCTTCGAAGGGCAGGTTTGCTGCATCATCAAACCCTGCCTTGTTCTTCGGGTGTAACACCCATGCGAACAAGGCCAGGAAAGTGATGAGCATTACCACCACAATGTAAGGACCATAAACATCGTAACTCACAGGTTGCCTACCGCACTTTGTCGTAGTTGTTGTGCAGTTTACCCAGAGACTGAAGGTATGCTACCAGCGCATCAATTTCATATTTACCCTGTACAGCTTCCTGTGCACCGGCGATTGCTTCGTCGGAGAAAGGAACGCCCAGCATGCGCTGAACTTCAAGCTTCTTGGCTGTATCTGAGCCAGTCAGCTTGTTTTCAAACAGCCATGGGTAAGAAGGCATTTTGGACTCAGGTACAACGTCACGAGGGTTGTACAAGTGAGCACGATGCCAGTCATCAGAGTAACGAGAACCTACACGAGCCAGGTCTGGACCAGTACGCTTAGAACCCCACAGGAATGGGTGTTCCCAAACGTGCTCGTTGGCAGTGGAGAAGTGACCGTAACGCTCAGTTTCCGCACGGAATGGACGGATCATCTGAGAGTGACATACGTTACAACCTTCACGGATGTAGATGTCGCGGCCTTCGAACTCCAGCGCAGAGTAGGTGCGCAAACCGTCGATTGGCTTAGTTGTAGAGGACTGGAAGAAAAGAGGTACGATTTCAGCCAGACCACCACCACTGATCACAAGGATGATCAGTAGGATCATAAGGCCGATATTCTTTTCAATCGTTTCGTGTTTGATCATTTCTATCTGCTCCTATGACCTTAAGCTGCCTGTGCTGCAGCGTCAGCTGCAGGTGCAGTGCTGTTTTTACGAACAGTCTGCCAGGTGTTGAACGCCATCAGAACCATGCCTGTCAGGAAGAACATGCCGCCCAACCAGCGTACGAAGTAGCCAGGGTGAGATGCTTCCAGAGCTTCTACGAAGCTGTAGGTCAGAGTGCCGTCTTCGTTTACTGCACGCCACATCAGGCCCTGCAAGATGCCGTTAACCCACATCGCGCAGATGTACAGTACAGTACCGATAGTTGCCAGCCAGAAGTGCGTGTTGATCAGGCCAACAGAGTACATCTGAGCTTTACCGAACAGGCGTGGAAGCATGTGGTAAACAGCACCGATAGAAATCATCGCAACCCAACCCAATGCACCCGCGTGTACGTGACCAACAGTCCAGTCAGTGTAGTGGGACAGAGCGTTTACAGTCTTGATGGACATCATAGGGCCTTCAAACGTAGACATACCGTAGAAGGACAGAGATACAACCAGGAAGCGAAGAACTGGGTCTGTACGCAGTTTGTGCCATGCGCCGGACAGAGTCATCATACCGTTGATCATACCACCCCAAGATGGAGCCAGCAGGATCAGGGACATAACCATTGCTACAGACTGGGTCCAGTCTGGCAGTGCGGTGTAATGCAGGTGGTGACCACCAGCCCACATGTAAGTCGCGATCAGAGCCCAGAAGTGAACGATGGACAGACGGTAAGAGAAGATCGGACGTTCAGCCTGCTTCGGTACGAAGTAGTACATCATGCCCAGGAAGCCTGCAGTCAGGAAGAAGCCTACCGCGTTGTGACCGTACCACCACTGAACCATCGCATCGACAGTACCTGGGTATACAGAGTAAGACTTCCACAGGGAAACAGGCATTGCTGCGCTGTTTACGATGTGCAGGACTGCAACGGTGATGATGAATGCCATGTAGAACCAGTTGCCCACGTAGATGTGGGAGGTTTTACGCATTTTAACCGTGCCGAGGAAAACAATAGCGTAGGAAACCCATACGATCGCAATCAGCAGATCGATTGGCCATTCCAGCTCTGCATACTCTTTAGAAGAGGTCAGACCCAGTGGCAGGGTAACTGCAGCAGCGACGATTACAGCCTGCCAGCCCCAGAACGTGAACGCGGCCAGGCCACCACCAAATAGGCGGGTCTGGCAGGTACGCTGTACCACGTAGTAAGAAGTTGCGAACAACGCGCAACCACCAAATGCAAAGATTACAGCATTGGTGTGTAATGGACGTAAACGGCCGTATGTCAGCCATGGGATGTCAAAGTTTAGTGCTGGCCAAACCAACTGGGCAGCGATCAGGACACCGACGGTCATACCGACGATACCCCAAACCACTGTCATGATGGCGAACTGGCGCACCACTTTATAATTGTAGGTGGGGTGTTCAGTTGCTGTGCTCATGCTCAGGCTCTCATCAACAAGCTAATTAAAGAAATTAGAGTTCAGGCGCAATTATGTGGAAATGGGCACTAATTTTCAATGTAAATGGAACAAAAATTGGGACGAATTGTCGCACCTGCGAAATAGACGCTGTAGCACTCTGGTAGTAGTTTTTTATATTTTGATTGGGTTGTAAGTTGTTGTAATTTAAGGGTTATATGTTTATTCCAATAGGTAATATATATATGATTATGGTGAATATAATGGCCTTTTTAGTACTTTAGGCGTGCTTTTTAAATGTCTGTTGCGGGCCTTTTCGGTTCTTTACTTGATGTAGATCAAGCTGGAGAAATAGGTATGATCCGTCTTCGTCTGCTACCAAGGTACTAAGCTCATGTTTGATAAAGGTAATTCTTGTCAGGGTATTGTGTTGTTTGCGCACGGTGCGGGTGCGGGAATGGATCATCCGTTTATGCTGCAGATGGATGAGTTGTTGGCGGCTAAGGGATTGCAGGTTCTCCGGTTTGAATTCCCCTATATGACGAAAAGGCGTGAAGACGGAAAAAAGCGTCCTCCAGATCGTATGCCTATATTGCTTGCCCATTATAAACAACGAATTGAAAGCCTCATTGAGACCACGAAACTACCCGTTTATATCGCGGGGAAATCGATGGGTGGGCGGGTTGCGTCGATGTTGTTGGATGAAACCGATGCTAAGGCTTGTTTCGCGTTTGGTTATCCATTTCATCCGCCGCGTAAACCTGAGAGTTTGCGTACTGAGCATCTTCTGGATATCGAGAAGCCTGTATATATTTTTCAGGGCACTCGGGATGCGATGGGAAATCGAGAAGAGGTGTTACACTACGCGCTTTCAGAATCAGTTCATTTGCATTGGCTGGAAGATGGGGATCATGATCTCAAGCCCCGTAAAGCATCGGGCTATAGTCAGGCAGTGCATTTGGAGCAGATTGCGCAAAGAGTTAAGGAGATAGTTAGTTGAGCGAATTTTGTCGTCTGGTGTTGCAGTGTCGCCCAGGATTTGAAAAAGAAGCGGCTGCAGAAATAACTGATCGGGCGGCGGAGGTTGGTGTCTACGGATATTGTCAGCTAAAGCCCCATGATGGCTATGTGCTATTCACTTGTCAGCAGGATGGTGATGCGCGCGTGGTTGTGGATAAAGTCGACTTTCGCTCACTTATATTTGTCAGGCAGTGGACCGCGTGTGGCGATCTGCAGGTGTTGGATGCAAATGATCGTATCGGTCAATTAAGCGAGGTACTTGATGGCTATCCCGAGTGTGTTGAGCTTTGGGTAGAGCAGCCTGATACGACGGAGGGGCGGGAGCTCGGTACTTTTTGTCGAAAGTTTGGCTCGGCATTGGCGCAGCACATGCGCAAAAAAGGAAAGCTGTCCAAGCGTAAGGAGGCGCGAAATACCCGCCTTCAATTGTTTGTCTTATCAGGCAGCGAGATTTATGTAGGAATTGCGCCTGTGAATAACTCTGCTCCGTGGTTAATGGGCATACCAAGGTTGAAGTTTCCAAAGCAGGCACCGAGTCGCTCGACGCTGAAGCTTGAGGAGGCCTGGCATTGGTTTATACCGTCGGCTAAGTGGGATGAGAGAATTCCTTTGGGCGGCTCTGCAGTGGATCTGGGTGCTGCGCCTGGTGGTTGGACGTGGCAGCTTGTTAATCGCAGTATGTTCGTAACGGCTGTTGATAATGGGCCAATGAACGACGATTTGATGGAAAGTGGGCAGGTGATTCACGCAGAGGAAGATGCGTATCAGTTTGTACCTGATAAAACGGTTGATCTAATGGTTTGTGACGTGGTGGAAAAGCCGATTCGCACCGCGGCGTTGGCATCTGACTGGCTTCTTAATGGTTATTGTCGCGAAGCTATATTTAACCTGAAATTGCCGATGAAGCAGCGTTATCAGGAAACGGTTGGTTGCTTGAATCTGATTTCTGATCGAATGACAGAGGCGGGCGTAGCGTACGAATTGCGCACAAAGCAGCTCTACCATGATCGGGAAGAAGTTACCTGTTCTTTGCGTCTTCTATAAGACGGAAGGGTTGATATCCAGGGGCGCCATTTATGTGAGCGCCCCAGTTTGTGAAGGCGTTAGTGCTGAAGGATCGTGATTTTCTCATCGCGATCTAGCATGGGGTGGATCGCCTCCATCATCTCTTTGCGTTCCGGTGATCCGTACCAGCGTTGCCAGTCCTGGATCGTTCGATAGGTGACAATGACATAACGATGGTTGGCATCGTTGGCATTATGTAGTGCTTCACCTGAAATAAAGCCGTGGGCATTCATGGCTTGTTGTAGCGTGTTGCGCGCTGCTTTTTCATAATACTCAGCCAGATCGTCGGCGATGTGGCGTTCGATAATTACTCGGATCATAGTAGCCTCCTCATTGAGCGATACTGCATCCTGTTATTCTTGATATAAAACGTACTAATAATGTGTCAGAAACAGAGAAAAAGCGACTTTCCCGGCAAACATCCTTTGCCTCATCTGGGTAATTTGAGACAATAGGGCTTCTGCAGTTAAGAGTGGCATGATGACAGATTTTAAAGTGGACCATGAAATGGATGCTCAAGGGCTATATTGTCCTGAGCCCGTGATGTTGTTGCACAACAAAGTGCGTGACATGGTAGATGGTCAGATAGTGCATGTGATTGCTACGGATCCCTCCACGCAGCGCGATATACCTAAATTTTGCTCCTTTCTCGGCCATGATTTGGTAGAGCAGCAGGTAAATGGCGATATATTTGAGTATTACATTCGTAAAGGGTCTGACTGACAGGAATGGTTAGTAATATCGCCCAGCTATGTAAAGATACCAATCAATTAATTGAAACACTGGAACGGATGCTCAGCGCTGAAGAGGAGCGGCGCGGCAATCGAATTGAGGCCAATAAGGTGAATGACGTCGTAACTCCAAAAGCTAAGTCGAAGAATCGTGCAGCAAATCTGGCGGCACTTCAGCAGCTTTCCGAAGCTTATCCAAATGCGTTTGATCGCAAGAACGTGCGTCCATTGAAAATCGGCATTCAGGATGACCTGATTGCAGATGAGAAGGTGGCGAAAAACAAGATTAAACGTGCGCTGGCAAGTTATGTTCGTTCACTGAACTATTTGCGTTCGTTGCAGGATGGTGCTGATCGTATTGATATCAATGGTGAGGCTTCGGGTAGTGTGACTGCTGAAGAAGCTCAGCATACAAAAGGTAAGTTGAAAGAGATCAATCAGGCTCGTCGTGAGCAGAAGCGCGAGCAAGAAAAGAAAGAGCGTATGAATAATAAGCTTGAAGCGCTCCTCTCAATGAACAAGTGATCTATCCGGGCGCCTTTTCTTGGCGCCCTTTTTCGTTTTGACCACCGGGCATTAGGTTGCATTGGCGCAGTATGCGCTGCCATGCCGCAGTGTGTTCATCTCTGGCGCGTATGTATTGTTGCCACATCCCATGTTCATTTGTCATGGACAGAACCTGCGTAAAATATCGACTCATTTCGGGAGTTGGTTCGAGTAAGTCAAAAATGTTGGCTTGTATCGATAACCATTCTTCACCGTTGCGGTGAACGCGTGAGAGATATGGTTGGAATTTCTGGCTATAAAATTTTCTGAATACATTGCTGAGAATCGTGCGTTTCTGTGATTGGTGTCCCGGGTGGCAAAATGGTTTTTGGTCGAGTCGTGTATTGATGGCATGGCCAGTGCTCTCCATTGTTTCTGTTAAGAGTGCTAAGGATTTCAGAAATCGTGAGCCGTAGCGGTTGGTGTTGAGTGTTTTGTAGCTGGTTTCTATATCGTCAAGAAACTCTAGTGGGTCTTTATCCTGATGTTCGGGATCTAGGTTGGCGAGGCGTTGAAACTGCAGGAATACAGCATATGTTGCCGTAAAGCCTACTTCGCCTTCAATCGGTATTGGGGGTTCGCTGCGTGAGAAGTTGGCAGCCACTTCATTTGATCCAAAGATTCCGTTCCATATCTCTCTTTTAAGGTTTTGGGACTTTATGTTGTAAATAGTCTCTATTCTTTCTTTTAGTTCTTCGTCCTGGGAAGGGTCTTTTCTAATTAGGCTCAAACAGTGTCGAATGCTCCTTATAAATCGTATCTCATATACCATTCGTTGTGATGGCAGCATTACTCGGCCAAGGTTTGAATTGCGCTGAGCAATCAAATTCAGCAGTCCGTCGCAATATTTCAG
>NZ_JBFGYC010000065.1:0-11469 GCF_041587635.1 Pontibacterium sp.
CCCAACATGGTCGCCATGTTCGGCATGATCATACCGGAGCCTTTTGAGATACCAGTTACCGTGATTGTCTGCCCATTATGGATCAACTGCTCGCTGGCCCCTTTAGGACGGGTATCTGTTGTCAGAATACCGGAGGCCGCCGCTTCCCAACCGCTCTCGCTCAGTGCCTCTTTTGCTGCAGGCAACGCAGCAACGATCTTCTCAACGGGCAACTTTTCTCCGATTACACCGGTAGAAAATGGCAGGACCTCTGCATCAGTCACCCCCATCAGATCAGCCACGGTTTTGCAGGTCAGCACACCATCATCCCAACCTTCCTGGCCTGTACCTGCATTCGCATTACCGGTGTTAACGACCAGATATCGGGCAGATTTCAATTCCATGTGGCGCTTACAGATCTGCACAGGTGCCGCACAAAATGCGTTTTTGGTAAATACACCCGCTACAGATGCTTCCTCAGGCACTTCCATCAACACCAGATCCTGGCGACCGGGTGTTTTAATGCCTGCAGACGTAGTTCCCAGTTTAAAACCTGCAACCGGGTAAAATTCAGGAAGGGTATCCGGACCTACTGCCATTTCGATATCTCCGTAAATAAAGACAAAGAAAGCAGCCGAAGCTGCTTTGCTGTTAAGAGAGCCGACAACCTAATCCCGACTCTCTAACCTCAGGGGTGGTATGTATTCACACCCCTGTTTGTATCGTGTTTAAGTTATACCAACTTGCCGTGGCACTGCTTGTACTTTTTACCGGAACCACATGGACATGGCTCATTGCGACCCACCTTTGGTGTGTCACGGGTAAACGGCTGTTCTGAACCTTCCGCAACTTGCTTCTCTTCACGCTGCTCAGCACCTTGTCCCTGCTCGCCCATCGCAGACGTTTCATCATGCTGGTAGTTCATTTTCTGACGCTCAGCCTGCTCGCGACGCTGCTGCTCCATCGCTTCGACTTCTTCCGGCTGACGAACCTGAACGTGGCTCAGGATACGGATAACGTCCTGCTTGATATTATCCAGTAGCTCCTGGAACAGCTGGAACGCTTCACGTTTGTATTCCTGCTTCGGGTTTTTCTGTGCGTAACCACGCAGGTGAATACCCTGACGCAGGTGGTCCATTGTCTGCAGATGTTCTTTCCACAAGGTATCCAGCACCTGCAACATCACCTGTTTCTCAAACATGCGCATGGTTTCTGCGCCGACCTGAGTTTCCTTCGCCTGGTAAGCCTCTACCACAGATTCTTCAATCTTCTGGCGCAGAGTCTCTTCATGCAGGTTGTCGTCTTCCTCCAGCCATTTTTCAAGCGGCAGTTTTACAGCGAATTCACTTTCCAGTGCCTTTTCCAGCCCCGGAATATCCCACTGTTCTTCCAGACTTTGCCGTGGAATAAAGCCATCAATGGTGTTTTCAACCACTTCATCACGTACAGCCGACACGGTATCAGAGATATCATCAACCGCCATCAGTTCATTACGCTGACCGTAAATCACGGTACGCTGATCGTTGGCAACATCATCATATTCCAACAGCGCCTTACGGATATCGAAGTTACGACCTTCCACTTTACGCTGTGCTTTTTCGATGGCGTTGCTGACCATCTTGTGTTCAATCGCTTCACCGCGCTCCATGCCCAGCGCCTGCATCAACTGACGCACACGATCAGAGGCGAAGATACGCATCAGGTCATCTTCCAGCGACAGGAAGAAGCGGGAGGAACCGGCATCACCCTGACGACCGGCACGACCACGCAGCTGGTTATCGATACGGCGGGATTCGTGACGCTCGGTACCTACGATATGCAAACCGCCAGCCTCTAACACTGCATCGTGACGTTTCTGCCACTCAGCTTTGGTCTCCTCGATCTGCGCTTCGGTCGGATCGGTCAGTGCTTCCAGATCAGATTCCAGCTTACCGCCTAACACGATGTCCGTACCACGACCGGCCATGTTGGTCGCAATCGTTACCGCACCCGGACGACCCGCATCGGAAATAATTTCCGCTTCACGTCCGTGGTTTTTAGCGTTCAGTACGTTGTGCTGAATATCCTGTTTCTTCAGCCACGCGGAGATCAGTTCCGAAGACTCAACCGATGCGGTACCCACCAGCACAGGACGTTTCTGTTCCTGTGTGCGGCGAATCTCTTCAATGATCGCTTCGTATTTTTCTTCCATGGTCAGGAAGACCTGATCGTTCATATCCTTACGCGCCACATCCCGGTTAGTTGGGATAACGATCACATCCAGACCGTAGATCTGACGTAACTCGAACGCTTCAGTATCCGCTGTACCGGTCATACCCGACAGCTTGTTATACAAACGGAAGTAGTTCTGGAAGGTGGTTGATGCCAGCGTCTGACTTTCCTGCTGAACCGCCACGCCCTCTTTCGCCTCGACCGCCTGATGCAGACCTTCGGACCAGCGGCGCCCCGGCATGATACGACCGGTGTGCTCATCAACAATGACAACCTGATTGTCCTGCACGATGTAATCTTTATCGCGCTGGAACAGGTTGTGTGCACGCAACCCGGCCAAAACGTGGTGCAGCAGGCTCAGGTTCTGTGGTGCATACAAGCTTTCACCTTCGCCCAGCAGTTCCATCTCTGTCAGCAGCTCTTCAACGTAGCTGTGACCGGCTTCTGTCAGCTCTACGGTGCGGTTTTTCTCATCAACCACAAAGTGCTCGTCGATAACCTGAGTGTCATCCTTAGGATCGATCTCACCATCAAACTGTTCGAGTTTTGGGATCAGGGTGTTGATCCGCATGTACATGGCGGAGCTGTCTTCAGCAGGCCCGGAGATAATCAGTGGGGTACGGGCTTCATCGATCAGGATGGAGTCAACTTCATCGACTACCGCAAAGTTAAAGGCACGCTGTGCTTTTTCTTCCGCACTGAAGGCCATGTTGTCGCGCAGGTAATCGAAGCCAAATTCGTTGTTGGTACCGTACGTGATGTCTGAAGCATAAGCTGCACGTTTCGTTTCCGAATCCTGACCTGAGAGAATAACGCCAACCGTCATACCCAGAGATTCGTAAAGCGGCCGCATCCACTCGGCATCTCGGCTTGCCAGATAGTCGTTCACGGTCACAACGTGAACGCCTTCACCCGTTAGTGCATTCAGATACACAGGTAAGGTCGCAACCAGTGTTTTACCTTCACCGGTACGCATCTCAGCCACTTTACCTTCGTTCAGAGTCATACCACCGATCATCTGCACGTCAAAGTGGCGCATGCCCATTACACGGCGGGACGCTTCACGAACGACAGCAAATGCTTCAGGTAACAGCTGATCAAGATTAGATCCCTCTGCTAACCGCTGACGAAATTCGTCGGTTTTAGCTTTCAGCGCCTCATCTGAGAGCTGTTCCAGATCGGCTTCCAGCGCATTGATCTGTTTGACCGTACGGCCCATGCGCTTGAGTTCTCGATCGTTCTTACTTCCAAATACTTTCTTGAACAGTGAGGTCAGCATGTTTTGAGTTTTCAACCTGTCTAATCAAAGGTTTCCGGCCATTATATCCGGCAAATTAACGGAACATTCTAACTCTATTGGGGCGTGGTTTCGAATCTCAAGGGACAAATATTTCGATCCATGCACGACTTTAGTCAATAGCCATGCAATGGTTCGAGCTGGGATCAGGATATTTGTTGATAGATCTAACAAAAAGGCAGAAAAAAGCCGAACACTGAGGTTCGGCTTTTTATAAAGGAGAGTCTGTGCAACTAACGTGTGTTAGTTAGTTCGCAACAACCGGCTTCTGATAGGAGATCGGTGAAGCGGCTTCTTCGTCTTCGAAGGTCACCATTTCATACGCGTCTTCATTGGCCAACAGTTCTCGCAGCAACATGTTGTTCAGATAATGACCGGATTTATAACCAAAGAACTCACCAATCAGGCTTTTGCCTAACAGGTAAAGGTCACCCACCGCATCCAATACTTTATGTTTTACAAACTCGTCGTCATAACGCAGACCGTCTTCATTCAGAATTCGGTAATCGTCAACAACAATGGCGTTATCAAAACTACCACCCAGAACAAGGTTCTGAGAACGCAGGTATTCGATATCACTCATAAAGCCAAAGGTACGCGCGCGGCTGACTTCTTTTACAAAAGACGTACTGGAGAAATCCAGAACAGCTTCCATATTGCGGCCTTCGAATGCAGGGTGTTCGAAGTCAATTTTGAAACCTACCTTAAAACCATCAAACGGACGGAAGGTTGCAGATTTACCATCGCTGCTCACCGTGATCTCTTTCTTGATACGGATGAACTGCTTAGGTGCATCCTGCTCAGCGATACCCGCTGACTGAATCAAGAATACAAACGGTGCTGAACTGCCGTCCATAATCGGTACTTCTTCGGCACTCAGCTCGACAAAGGCATTATCAATACCCAGTCCAGCCATTGCAGATAGCAAATGCTCTACCGTTGCTACACGCACGCCATCTTTACCCAAATTGGTAGACAGTGTAGTGTCAGCAACGTTATGCGCAGCAGCCTGAATATCGACCACAGGGTCCAGATCAACACGACGGAAAACGATACCGTTATTCGCTGGCGCAGGCTTCAGTGTCAGATATACCTTCTGACCTGAGTGCAGACCAATACCCGTTGCTTTGATGCTGTTCTTCAGAGTTCTCTGTTTGATCATATTTTGTGCCGTAACATACCCTGCGCGCGTTTTAGATAACGGGCGATTATACCAAAGTTATAATTGTAACAGCAACCGCAATCAGCCGAGACTCAGTCGTTTTGCTTACGCAAGAACGTTGGGATATCCAAATAGGAATCCGCACTTTGTCTACCCTGTTTGCTTTCCTCTTCCTTCGGCGCTGTTGCTTGCTTAGCCCTACCGCCGTTCAGTGCTTCCTGACGCTGACGACGCAAAACGGTAGGCAGATCGATCTCATCCAGATCCAGTGAGCCGTCCGCTTTTTTAGGCCCTTTTTTAACTTCAGGCGCCTTTTCTTTCGGCTTATCCAATCCCGTTGCTACGACAGTGACCTTTAATTCGTCAGTTAGTTCCGGATCAATGACCGTACCCACCACGATAGTTGCATTCTCGTCGGCATATTCACCCACCAGATCACCCACTTCGGTGAACTCACCCAAGCTCAGATCAACACCACCGGTCACATTCACCAGGATGCCGCTGGCACCTTTCAGGTCGACGTTATCCAGCAGCGGGCTTTTGATTGCTGCTTCTGCAGCTTCCAATGCACGACCTTCACCCCGTCCGACACCGGTACCCATCATCGCCATACCCATCTCGGCCATCACGGTGCGTACATCGGCAAAGTCGACGTTGATCATACCGCCACGGGTAATCAGATCTGAGATTCCCTGTACCGCGCCTTTCAGAACATCGTTTGCCGCATTGAAGGCATTCATCAGGGTACAATTACGCCCCATGACCTGCATCAGTTTGGCGTTTGGAATAATGATCAGGGAATCTACGCAATCACGCAGTTCTCGCAAACCTTCATTCGCCAGTAGCAATCGTTTACGGCCTTCAAATGGGAACGGCGTAGTCACAACAGCGACGGTCAGGATGCCCAGTTCTTTGGCAACCTCAGCCACAATCGGTGCAGCCCCGGTTCCTGTTCCGCCACCCATACCGGCCGTGATAAACACCATATCCGTGCCGGTCAGTGCTTCGGCAATGCGATCACGATCTTCCAGCGCGGCTTTACGACCGATTTCAGGATTGGCACCTGCTCCCAATCCTTTTGTCAGTTCTCCACCAATTTGCAGGACGGAGTTACCCGACATGCTGCTCAGCGCCTGTGCATCAGTGTTAGCGCAAATAAACTCTACGCCTTCAAGGGAGCCTTGTACCATGTGCTGGACTGCGTTTCCGCCTCCGCCACCGACACCCACCACTTTGATCACAGCACTCTGCGGAATGCTATCGACCAGTTCAAACATAACTCTCTCCTTCCTGTTTGACACAGCCACCCTGCCTGGCTGCATCCATTCTGTCTTGCATTGTCGGTGACACTGCATCAGTCACCGCACGAATTCCATTGGTAAGTGCTTCAAAAGTTACCCTGAAACCAGGATTTCATCCGAGTCAGAATATCTGTCTTATTTTTTTCGATGATCGCTATTGGCTCATCCGTTGATGCGGCGGCAAAATCCGAGTCCTGATTGTCCTTTGCATACAGCAATAACCCGATACCTGTGGCATAGATCGGACTGCGCAGAATATCTTCCATCCCACGCACACCTTTCGGATTGGCCAGACGCACAGGCATATGGAAGATCTCTTCCGCCAGCTCGACAGCCCCTTCCATCTTGGATGTGCCACCCGTCAGGACGATGCCTGCGGCGACCAGATCTTCAAATCCACTGCGGCGCAGTTCAGCCTGAATCAGTGTGAACAGCTCGTCGTAACGCGGCTCCACAACCTCAGCCAGTGCCTGTCGCGACAGGTCCCTAGCAGGACGATCACCCACACTTGGCACTTTAATCAGCTCTTCCGGACCCGCCAGCTGCGCCAAGGCACAGGCGTATTTGATCTTGATCTCATCGGCACTCTGAGTCGGTGTACGTAACGCCATCGCAATGTCGTTGGTGACCTGGTCTCCGGCAATTGGTATTACTGATGTATGGCGAATAGAACCGGCGGTAAACACGGCAATATCCGTTGTCCCCCCACCAATATCAACCATACAGACACCCAGCTCTTTCTCGTCTTCAGTCAGCACAGAGTAACTGGACGCCAACTGCTCCAGCACGATGTTATCCACTTCCAGACCACAGCGACGGATACATTTCTCGATGTTGTGCACCGCATTGATTGCACCGGTCACCAGATGTACTTTTGCTTCAAGACGCACGCCAGACATACCCAGCGGTTCTTTGATCCCTTCCTGCGAATCAATCACATATTCCTGCGGCAGGATGTGGATGATCTTTTGATCGGCAGGAATCGCGACAGCCTGTGCCGCATCGATAACACGCTCCAGATCATAATCAGCTACTTCCCGCTCTCGCACAGCCACGATACCGTGAGAACCCAGGCTATTGATGTGGCTGCCTGCAATTCCCACAGTGACTGAATGAATCTTGCAACCAGCCATCAATTCAGCTTCTTCTACCGCACGCTGAATAGAGGTCACAGTGGATTCAATATTGACAACAACACCACGCTTCAGACCACGTGAGGGATGGCTACCAACACCAATGATCTCTACTTCACCATCCAGACCTACGTCCGCGACCAGGCACACTACTTTTGATGTACCAATATCCAGTGCGACAATCATGTTACTTTCCGTTGTCGATCCCATCTCTTTCAACCCGCATTCTCATCATTCGCTTCTGGTTTCCACTTCACGGAAACCCCATTTGCGTAACGAATATCTACTAATTCAATCTGTTCAGCGCGTGCCGACAAAACACGTGTATACAGGTCAAGAAAACGCTCCAACCGTTCATTCACAGCACTGCGTCCCACAACAACCCGAATACCGTTGTCCAACACCAATGACCAGGCTCCACGTTTTTCCAGATCCAGTGCAACCACTTTCAGACCAATCCGTCTGAACATCTGGTTCAAATCGTGGAACTGTGCCATCACCTGCTCAGTATCCTCAGCAGCACCGCTTAAACGCGGTAGCCGCACATATTCTTTCTTCAGCTCCGGCCAGAAGATCTCACCTTCATGATTCAGGAGACCGTCTTCGCCCCAGCGTGCGACCGGCACCTCCTCTTCAACTCTGATTTCCAGAGTCTGGGGCCAATCACGGATCACACTCGCGTTACGTACCCATGGATGGCTCACAACCTGCTCTCGAACGGTGGCGATATCAATACCTAATAAACCCGCTTCCAGCGTTGACGCGACATTGTCTGCCAGCGCAGGTTTATCCAGATGACGCACCGGGCCGGTTACCTTTACCGCTGCAACCGGTTTATCAAGCCATCCCCACACAGGGAGGTAAAGACTCCACAACCCACCAATAAACAGCATCAATGCAGTCAACGTCCACAGTGGCTTTAACCACCAATCCCGGTCTTTATCGACAGCCACGGCTTCAAAAGACTCAGCCTCTTCGGATATCGCTTCGCGAGTCGCCCCCCGCTGCGCAGCGTCCTCGTCTTCTACAATCTCTTCGTTCTGACGTGAACGAAACCAATTCATCAACGCACCGTCTGCCTTAAAATCTCAACCACAAGTTGCTCAAAGCTCACACCTTGCTGCGCTGCGGCCATCGGCACCAGACTATGATCCGTCATGCCCGGCGCGGTATTCACTTCCAATAACTGAAAAGCACCTTCGCCATCCTGCATCACGTCAATACGCGCCCATCCTTCACAACCTGCCGTATCAAACGCATCGATCACCAGCTGTTTAAGTGCCTGTTCCTGTGTTTCGTTCAAACCGTGCTCAAACAGATAGCGGGTATCGTCAGATTCATATTTCGCATCGAAGTCGTAAAAATCGTGCGAAGTTTCCAGCTTAATCACAGGCAATGCCTGACCGTTCAAAACGCCGACGGTGAACTCATCACCACTCATCCAACGTTCAGCTAATACCAGACTGTCGAGTTCTGCGGCATTCTGATACGCCTTTTTTAACTCATCGAGATTGGTGACTTTTGCAATCCCAATACTGGAGCCTTCATGAGCGGGTTTGACAAAAATAGGCCAGCCCAACTGCTCACCGACAGCGGTAAGGTCGGTACTCTCTGTCAGAACTGCATAGGCGGGTGTCGGTAACCCGGCCCCAGCCCACAACTGCTTACAACGAACTTTATCCATACCCAACGCAGACGCCGCCACACCGCTGCCGGTGTAGGGTTTGCCCAGCATTTCCAGCACCCCCTGAAGGGTGCCATCTTCACCGCCGGGGCCGTGTAAAATCAGAAATGCCCGATCAAACTCCGCATCCATCAGCTGAGTCAGCGGATTCAGGTCACCCTGCTCTCCGCCTAAATCGATACCAAACACATCAACGCCGGCACGTTGCAGACCGCCAAGTACTTCGGCACCACTTCTCAGGGAGATCACGCGCTCCGATGACAATCCACCGTAGATCACCGCGACACGCCCAAACTGACGTGCCTCTTCTGTAGTCACCCTGAAAGTAGTCATCCGTTATTCTCCTCTTTCAGCAGAGAAACGCTCTTTAATTTGTGCGACAGAGAGGTAATATCCCCGGCACCTTGTGTCAGTAACAGATCACCCGGTTCAAGCACATCACGTAATACCGTGTGCACATCATCTGCACTTTGAACAAACAATGGATCGATACGGCCACGCTGACGAATGCTGCGGCACATAGACCGGCTATCCGCTCCTGGGATCGGTTCTTCTCCCGCCGCATAAACCTCAAGTAACAGTAACAAATCCGAATCAGACAGGACCTTAACAAAGTCTTCGTACAGATCACGGGTACGTGTATAACGATGCGGTTGGTAAATCATCACTAACCGGCGATCAGGCCAACCTTCACGTACAGCTTTAATAACCGCTTCAACTTCTGTTGGATGATGACCGTAGTCATCCACCAATGTAATCTCGCCGCCGTCCACCGGCAGCTCACCCAACACCTGAAAGCGACGACCGACGCCCTGGAATTTTTTCAGTGCTTCACAGATCGCTTCGCCGCCGAGACCTTCTTCTGTTGCCACCGCAATCGATGCCAGTGCATTTAATACGTTGTGACGGCCCGGCATGGTCAGCGTCACTTCAAGATCATCATGGTTCCCCGGGCGACTCACGCGGAAATGACTGTACATGCCTTCCTGACGCAAATCGGTCGCGCGATAGTCGGCTTCTTCTGAAAATCCGTAGGTCACAATGGCACGGCTGACATCAGGCATCACTTCCCGTACGACAGGATCATCAACACACATCACCGCCAAACCGTAAAACGGGAGGTTATGTAGGAAGTCGACAAAGGTTTTCTTCAGCTTTCCAAAGTCACCGCCATAAGTTTCCATATGGTCGGCGTCGATGTTCGTAACAATCGCGACCATCGGCTGCAGGTGCAGGAAGGACGCATCACTTTCATCGGCTTCGGCAACCAAGTAACGGCTGCCCCCCAATTTCGCATTCGTGCCCGCACTGTTCAGGCGCCCACCGATCACAAATGTTGGATCCAGTCCACCTTCTGCCAATACCGATGCGACCAAGCTGGTCGTTGTCGTTTTGCCATGCGTACCGGCAACGGCGATACCGTGACGATAGCGCATCAGCTCCGCCAGCATCTCTGCACGGCGCACAACCGGAATTCGCTTCTCACGTGCGGCTTTCACTTCCGGGTTCTCTTCATTCACCGCAGTGGATACCACGACAACATCAGCCGCTTCTACATTCTCTTCACGATGACCGATATAGATGCGGGCACCGGCTTCCGCCAAACGGTTGGTAGTCGCTGAGTTTTTGATATCGGAACCGGAAATTTCGTAGCCCTGATTCAACAGGACTTCGGCGATGCCGCACATACCTACGCCGCCGATACCCACAAAATGGATACCACGGATTCGGCGCATCTCTGGCACCTCGAACAGGCTTGGGTTGCGGATATCGCTCATCGTTTCATTGCCTCC
This sequence comes from Pontibacterium sp., assembly GCF_041587635.1. Classification (NCBI taxonomy): domain Bacteria; kingdom Pseudomonadati; phylum Pseudomonadota; class Gammaproteobacteria; order Oceanospirillales; family Oceanospirillaceae; genus Pontibacterium; species Pontibacterium sp. Next base: position 10,561 of record NZ_JBFGYC010000065.1, read on the forward strand.
AGGCATACTTCAGCAACTCGCTGCCCCGCTTCAGGTCGTCCCAACGCGCGAGCTTTCGTTGCCATATCAAGCAGCGTTTCACGCTGGTTGAATTGTTCTGTTAACAGTTCTTTCAGATAGTCCGCCGTCAGCGCTGGCTGCGGGACCAGTTGCGCGGCATCCAGCTGCGCCAGATAGCGGGCGTTCGCAGTCTGGTGATCATCCACCGCAAATGGGAACGGCACCAGGATCGCGGCAACACCCGCAATCGCCAGTTCACTGACGGTTAAGGCACCCGAACGACATAACACCAAATCGGCCCAACCATAAGCTTCATCCATCTGCTCTATAAACGGCACAACACGCGCATCAATACCGAGCTGCTGATAACGTTCCTGCGTTTCCTCAAAGGTGCGTTTTCCCGTCTGATGCCAGACTTCCGGGCGCTGATCTTCAGGCAGATCGGCCAGCACCTGCGGTAACACATCGTTAATCGCTTTAGCCCCAAGACTGCCGCCTACCACCAGCAAGCGAATTCTACCCGAACGTTGCGGATAGCGCTCTCGCGGATCATTCATTCCCAAAATAGGCCCACGTACCGGATTGCCCACGGTTTCGGTATCTGTTGCACCGGGGAAAGCATCCTCAAAGGCTTCTAACACCCGCCAAGCCATACGCGAGAGAATCTTATTCGTCATGCCGGCAATGGCATTCTGTTCGTGGATAACCAGCGGCTTACCCAGCAACTTAGCGGCTACGCCACCCGGACCGGAGGCAAACCCTCCCATCCCCAGAACCACATCGGGTTTCACTTTTCGCAATACCGATAAAGCCTGCCAAATAGCCAGCAACACTTTAAAGGGTGCGAGTAACAAACTGAGACGCCCTTTACCCCGCAAGCCAGCCACATCAATACAGTGCAACTTGATC
>NZ_JBFGYC010000066.1:0-11405 GCF_041587635.1 Pontibacterium sp.
AGCACTGAAGTACTGCAACGACAGTGTCTTGCTTGAAGGTTACATCATCGAGCTTTTAGTTTTCATCAGCGATGTGTGACAAAAAATTGAAATTTTCTCTCTTAATTTTGGGGACCAGAATGCCACAGGAATACGATCCATCCATTCGTCTTAATCAGTACGGTCAGGTAGATGCGGACTACTACGTACAGAAAGCTCATGATGCGCGCAGTGAAGCGATGGCAGAGATGCTACAAGCCGTCAAAGCTTGGATTAAAACGAAAGTGACGTTCGAGCGTATTCCTACACAGCAAACCTTGTTTGGACACTAAGCTTCTAGCTTGTTGTTGTTTTTTAGCCCACCTCTTGGTGGGCTTTTTTATGCTTCTATTTTCTATTGTTTCCATCTCGCTTGTTTTTAACTGACGAGCATTGCGTAACACTTCGTACCCATTCACAACATCGCCTTATTTGTTACTGCCTCCTATACGTTAGCAACGACTCTAACCTCCTGTCTGTTGGCGGTGATCAGAATTGCGGTCTGATTACACCGCTACCTGGACTCGTATTGCGGCGTGCTGCCTATTTTTAGGCATTGCTCTGAATAAGTTGGTGTCGGTTATGCGTCTAATTCTACTCATTATTCAGACAATCATGGGCCTTCCATTATGGGGTCTGGGTGGGTTTTATTTTTGTTTGAATTTGGTTGGTGGGGTTCTGGATATTTGTAATGATTTAATCTGATGTAAAGGTGCTAAAATCCTTTTCATAATAATGAGTTGCAATAAATGATCGATATCAAAGAAAGACGGATTTAGTGTGATTTTTAAATGAGTGTTTATTGTGAAATTTGTATTAATTCTGCCGTTGTAGTCTTTTTTATCTGCTATTCTTAATGGCCCGAACCCCCATAAACTGTAGGTCGATAGAAGGAAGGATGAATGGAACAGAATAGTTTTCGATGGTTTATCGCAACAGTTGTTCAAAAGATCTTAAGGTCTGTTGGTCTTAAAACAATTGATAAGCAATTTCTGTTTTCCTACATCCTTATTTTCATATTTGCCTGTATCTCCGCAGTGTCGCTCTACATCAACATGGGGGCCAGTGCTGACTCGATTAACCTCGCGGGTGCACAGCGCATGATCAGTCAGCGTGTTGCTAAGGAGGTGCTTCTTGTGGCGCAGGGGGTGGAAGAACGCAGTACCGTTGAGCGTTCAATTGCTCGCTTTGAGAAGGTTCATGCCGGTTTGAAGCATGGCGATGTGGAGTTGGGTATTGAGGCTGTTGAAGATCCAGCCACACTGAATCAGCTCAAGGAGGTTGAAGATACCTGGGCGGCCTACAAATCCAATCTGATCAATTACCTCGACAGTCCGGAACATACTGAGCTTGTTGCAATTCAGCAGCTTGCTCCTCAGGTGCTGAAGGTAATGAATACAGCCGTTGGCATGATGGCGGCCGCTGCAAACGTTGACGCAAGAAATCAGCAATATCTGGCGATGTTTACAACACTCGGCATACTCTTTCTTGTCGTGTTGGGGCGTATGTTTGGTATGACGTGGCTGATGCAGCATATCGAGCATCTGAAGCAGCACCTGCAGGCGGTTAGTCAGGCGGATTTTTCGCGCAAGCTGCAAGTACACGACCGCGATAATGAGATAGGTGAAATTTTTACTGCTTACAACGAAATGCTCTCTCAGGTGGGTGTTCTGATTCAAAATGTAAGCCAGGCTGCGGGGGAGGTATCGTCCGGCACAAGCCGCATGTCAACAGATCTCGGTCAGACTGCACAAGGCGTCGATGAGCAGAATATGCAGCTTAGCCTAGTGGCTTCTGCCATGAATGAAATGACTGCCACCGTGCAGGAGGTTTCCAATAATGCCCAACAAGCCGCGGAGGCGGCAGAGAAGGCTGATCAGGAAGCATCCAGCGGACAGAAAGTGGTGGTCAGCACTCAGAATAATATTCAGGATATGGCGAGTCAGGTCGCTAATGCGTCTACGGTTCTTGAAAAACTTCGACAAGACAGTATTGCTGTTGGTAACGTACTCTCGGTGATAACAGGGATTGCTGAGCAGACCAATCTCCTCGCGCTTAATGCAGCGATTGAGGCCGCCCGCGCGGGTGATCAGGGGCGCGGGTTCGCAGTCGTAGCCGACGAAGTACGTACGCTTGCACAGCGTACTCAGGATTCAACCAAAGAAATTAAGGCTACTATCGAGGCGTTGCAGGGGAATGCTAACGAAGCGGTGAATGCGATGCAGCAGAGTCAGGAGATGGCTGAACTGAGCGTGTCACAAACCACCGAGGCTAATGATGCACTCGGTAAGATTGTTGATGCAGTGAACATTATCGCCGCAATGACCAGCCAAATTGCTGTCGCAACCGAAGAGCAGATCAAAGTGTCTTCGGAAATTGATAGTAATGTCAGCAGTATTGCGTCGGTTGCCAGTCAGACGACTGCAACAACGCAGCAGACGGTCAACACGTCAAACACAATCAGCGATGAAATGAAGAAGCTCCAGTCGCGTGTGCAGTGTTTTAAGGTTGGGGCTAATTAGAGCCAGGGATATTGTTATACAGATTAAAAAACCTGCCATATGGCAGGTTTTTTAATGCGGCCTCTCAAGGTTACGCCGTCGGCGTAAAGCTATTGATGCCCCTTTTAAATCCGTTATCTTGGGCCCGAAACCTGCCGCCCTGAAAGAGGGTTGATCTGGCAGGTTTATGGTGGTGGTCGTTTGGCCTTTCGATTTGAAAGGCGGAAATTACTGTTTATAGTTGCGTGCAATCTCACGCAGTTCCTTCAGCGCGGCAGCAGCATCAATCTCTCGATCGGCAACGCGCTCAAGATAATCTTCGTCGATCCCTTGAATCATTGCCTGAAACTCCTGATGGATTGGATCGCCGGACTTAACCTCAAGAATAGACACGCCAGCCTTGCGTGCGGTTTCCAGTCCTTTCGCATCGCCTTCATCCCATGCGCGTCCTGCGAGTGCAGACAGTTTCTCACCTGACACAGCCATGATCGCGTCCTGATCTTTCTGGCTCAGTCCGCTCATAAAATCAGGGTTCATAAAGACGGAAAAGCTCATGACATACATGCCGCCCGGCAGTAATACCAGTTGTTTGGTCACTTCGTTCAGGCGCAGGGTTTTCTGTTCGCCCGTTGGAATAAATACACCATCTACGACGCGCTGCTGCATCATTTCATACACTTTCGGTGCCGGCGCTCCCACAGGTGTTACACCCATGCGCTTACCCAGTGTGGATTGGATACCGCCACCCAGACGAATTTTACGTCCCTTCATTTCAGCCAGTGACTGGATGGGTTCAGCCAAATGGATCTGGCCCGGTCCGTGTGTGAAGAGTGCCGCGACGAGAAGTCCTTCATGCTCATTGGCTTGCTTGTAATATTTCTGGTGTACGCGCCACAGGGCAACGGATGCGGCTTCCGCATTCGCGTTCAGATTTGGCAGTTCGGCTGATTCAGTCAGTTTAAAGCGGCCGGGAACATAACCGTGTACGCTCCAGCTGGCATCAACGGCGCCATCTTCTACCAGATCGAACATGGTTTTTGGGTGTCCCATGCCATATTCAACCTGCATCTTTACCCGTCCTTCCGTGGCTTCTTCAATCCACTCGCCCCAGGTTTTTAGCACAACGGCATTTTGCGGGTGAGTGGGGGGTAGCCAACTGGATACGCGCATAATGGTTTCGGCCATTGCGCTTGCTGATAGGGCCAGGCCAAGTGAAAGCGTGGCGGTTGCGGTCATAAGTTTTTTGAGTGTCATAAGGCGTCCTTCTTTTTATTGTAATGCCTTCATAATATAAGGCTCTGGATTGAATTGAACAGGATTGTTAGTTGTTGCTCAGTGCAGCATCGACCAGTTGGATCCAGTGTTGGACCGGTTTCTCCGAACGTTCGGATAGGTGGGCTATGCAGCCGATATTGGCGCTGGTGAATGCCTCCGCGTTGGAAGCATTCAGGTGTTTTAGTTTCTTGTCGCGCAGTTCTTGTGCCAGTTCGGGCTGAAAGATGGAATACGTGCCGGCAGAGCCGCAACAGATGTGCCCATCAGCAACGGGTTTGAGTGCAAATCCCATGCGGCTTAGCAATTGTTCTACGTTGCCGGATAAGCCCTGTCCGTGCTGGAGGGAGCAGGGACACTGAAATGCCACGCTGGTGGATGAACGGATGTTCAATTGTTCAACGGGTTCCTGCGAGAGTATTTCCGACAAGTCTTGCGTTAATGATGATATGCGCGCCGCTTTTTTTGCATAGAGAGGGTCGTTCTTGAGCAGATCGCCGTATTCTTTAACGGTGGTGCCGCACCCGCTGGCGGTCATGATGATCGCTTCGCAGCCCGATTCTATGTAAGGCCACCATGCATCAATATTTTGGCGCATGAAGTTGAGTCCATCGCTCTGTTGATTCAGGTGGTAACTTATCGCGCCACAGCAACCCGCTTTCTTGGCTGTTTGCAGGGAGATACCCAATTTGGCCAGTACTCGTGCCGTGGCAGCATTGATGTCTGGTGCCAGCGCAGGCTGAACGCAGCCGTCTAATATGAGCATCTTGCGTGTTTGGGCAGTCAGGTGCTGTGCTTGTATAGGCTGTTTAGCTGGGATTTTGTCTTTGAGTTGTTTAGGCAGAATGGGGCGCAGGAGCTGTGCCGTGCGCAGAACCGGGGTGAATCGGGCTCTGTAGGGCAGAACTGTCAATATGGCACGGCGTAAAGCTTTTTGCTGCAGTGATCGCGGGATCTCTTGTTCCACGATCTGGGTGCCAATCTCTAACAGGCGGTGATAGGGCACGCTGGCTGGGCAGGTTGTTTCACACGATCGGCAATTTAAACAGCTGTCCAGATGTTGTTGTGTGCTGGCAGTAACGGGCTTGCCTTCCAGAGCCTCTTTAATCAGATATATCCGACCGCGCGGACTTTCCAGCTCGTTTTTGCGCACGCTGTAGGTCGGACAAGTGGCCAGACAAAAACCGCAATGCACACACTTGCGTAGGATGGCGTCTGCTTCCCGGCCCAGTGGGCTGTATTTAATGTGTTCTGCGATGTTCGTCTGCACGGGTGTGGGGTCCTTTAATCAGAGAGGCGCGAGCTGAGGTATTCAAAGCCCAGGGTATAAGCGTTCAGGATTCAGAATATGCGCGGGATCGAAGCTGTTTTTTATACGCTGGCTGAGATAGAGCAGGTCGGTGGTCAGAGGTGTGAATACCTGTTTCGATGTTTCTTGATGGTTAAGGCAGGTGGCATGACCGTCGTTCTCTTGGCACCACGTCCGCAGATTCATGCTGTTATCACGACTGTAGGCCCAGCGTTGTGCGCCTCCCCATTCGATGATCTGCTCACTCACGAGGGCGTCAGGAATATCTGCGGCAGAGGGGGGGAGCGACAAGCGCCATACGGTTTCGCCTTCATCTCGGGCGCGATCAAAGAAAGGATGTTGCTGTTCTTTCAGTTGCTGCCAGAACGTGGTGGCTGAGTTCGGTGAATCTCCACCGATACGGTTGGCGGCCGCGCTCACTCCGGCTTTTGCGCCGGAGAAGCGCAGGTAGAGTTGATCGTTATGCAGAAGGGTGGCAGACAGAGGAACCGGCTGGCAACCCAGCCTGGCCAGTAATGTCTGCATCTGCTGTTGGTTGGCGGTTATGACGCGTGTTTCTTCGTAGGCGGGCATCGGGATGACCTTTAAACTGATGTCTAGCAGCACCCCTAGCGTGCCTTGTGCGCCGCACATCAGTCGTGACGTATCGTACCCAGCGACATTTTTCATAACCTGGCCGCCAAACTTCAAGATTTCACCACGCCCGTTGATCATCGTAACGCCCAGTACAAAGTCGCGTGCTGCACCTGCATAGGGGCGGCGTGGGCCGGATAGGCCACAGGCGATGGTACCGCCGATAGTTGCGTTGCGGGAAAAGGCGGGTGGCTCAAATCCCAACATCTGTCCCTGTTCGGCCAATGCGGCTTCTACTACATATAGAGGTGTGCCAGCGCGAACGGTGATCACCAGTTCAGATGGCTCGTAATTGATGATCCCCTGGTACTCATTGATGGTCAGTGCTTTGCCTGATACAGCGCGACCGTAATGGGCTTTGCTGCCGCCGCCAACGATCTTAAGTGGCTGGCGCTGTTCAAATGCCTGCCTAACAGAGTCGATGAGCTCCTGTTGTACTGCGGCGGGATATCTTGGCTGTACGGTTGCCTGGGCAGTCATGGCTTAAAATCGCTCCAGATGAGGGAAGGGCATGTCGCCGTGATGAACGTGCATGGCGTTAAATTCCGCACAGCGAGCCAGTGTAGGGATCTGCTTGCCCGGATTGAGTAGTGTTTTTGCGTCAAAAGCCTGTTTCAGCGCGTGAAACTGAGTGAGTTCCTTCTCTGAAAACTGCAGGCACATCTGGTTGATCTTTTCGAGGCCGATGCCGTGTTCGCCCGAGATGGTGCCGCCAACTTCAACGCAGAGTTCAAGGATGCGGGTGCCCAGTTCAAATGCGCGTTTGTGCTGATCATCGTCGGATGAGTCGAAGAGAATAGAGGGATGCATGTTTCCATCGCCAGCATGGAAAACGTTTACAACCAGCAGGTCGTATTGGTCGGCTAATACATTGATCTGTTTCCATACCTGAGCCAGCGCTCGCCGTGGAATCGTGCCGTCCATAATGTAGTTGTCAGGTGCCAATCGAGCGAGTGCCGGAAAGGCTGCTTTGCGGGCGGCCCATATGCGCTTGCTGTCTTCCGGAGTCTGTGCGATCTCAATGTCAGAGGCATTAAAGTGCTTCAGGATATCGATAACGCTATCCAGTTCGTCGGCCACCTCCTCCTTGCCGCCATCCAGTTCACAGATGATGACCGCTGCCGCATCAGTCGGATAGCCCGCATGCATCAGCTCTTCGATGGCGCGAATGCCTGTCTGATCGATCATCTCAAGCCCGGCGGGTATCAGGCCGGCGCCGATGATAGCGGCAATGGCGGTGCCAGCATCTTCGATTGTGGCGAACGCGGCGAGTAGAACGCTGGCGCAGTCAGGCTTGGGTAGCAGCTTTACCCGCACCTTAACCACGATGCCGAGCAGCCCTTCTGAACCACACATCAGAGCAGTCAGATCGTAACCGGCACTATCAAGTGCAGCACTGCCCAGAGTGATCATGGTGCCGTCTGCGGTGACGATCTCCAGTTCAAGCACGTTGTGGACAGTCAGTCCGTATTTCAGGCAATGCACCCCGCCTGCATTTTCTGCGACGTTACCGCCCACTGAGCAGGCGAGCTGCGAAGATGGGTCTGGAGCGAAGTAGAGGTTGTAGGGCGCGGTCGCTTCGGAGATGGCCAAGTTGCGTACACCGGGATCAACCAGTGCGGTCCGGTTGGTCGGGTCGATCTCATGAATCTGGTCGAACTGAGTCATGGCGAGTAACACACCATTCTCGACGGGCATTGAGCCCGCGGTCAGGCCGGTGCCGGCGCCGCGTGCCACGACAGGGATCTCCAGCGAGAAGCAGCAGCGCATGACGTGCTGAACCTGCTCTATGGTTTCCGGCAGCACGGTGAGCAGTGGTCGCTGGCGCATGGTGGTGAAAGCGTCGCATTCATAGGCGCTCAGTTCTTCTGGATTGGTAATTATTGCGTGCTCAGGGATTTTTTTGCAGAGCTCGGGGCACAAGTTGCTCAGCAGTTGATCGCGGTCGTTCCGAGTGGTGCTGGCTGACATGGATATACCCCGTGTGGCTGGCTTAAAGACCTGATTCACTGTAAAAGTGATTGGGTAATAAAAAAAATACATATTTGATATGGTTATCCATATGTTTTTTGTATGACTTTGTGTGGGAGGGGTGAGTGAAATTTAACCAGCTGAAATATTTCCTGAAGATTGCTGAGGTCGGCAGCGTGTCGGCGGCAGCGCGTGAATTATTTATCGCGCAGCCCGCGCTAAGCCATCAGATTGCGGGATTGGAAAAAGAGCTTGGGGTGAGTTTGTTTGTGCGCAGCGCCAAAGGGGTTCAGCTGACGCTGGCGGGCGAGAAGTTAGTTCACCATGCGCGTCTGATTTTGCGACAAGTTGAAACGGCTCGAACGGATGTGATTTCGGATGAGTTTTCACCGCGGGGTGAGGTGAGGGTGGTGATAGACGCGTCCAAAGCCTACACGCTGATACCGCCTTTGCTGAGTGAGTGCGCCAAACGTTTTCCTGATGTTCAGTTAAAAATTCTGGACGCCATGAGTCTCGTCGCGGTACAGCGCATTGCGGACGGTAAGGCGGATCTTGGGTTGATTCCGAACGCAGCAGACCTGGCTGAAGCTCACGTGATGCCGGTGTATCGGGAGTCGTTGTATCTGGTGGGGCAGGGGCTGGAAAGTGAACGTGAAGATGGCGCTATCCTGTTCGAGGAGCTGTCGAACTATCCGCTGGTGGCGCCCTCGCGGCCTCACAACATCCGCATGCATATCGAGCAAACAGCGCTGGAGGCACGATGGCCGCTGAATATTCAGTACGAGCAGGATACCGGTTTGATTCTGCGTTGCATGATGAACAGCGGTATCGCTAATGCGATTGTTCCACGTGATGTGATGAATGCGGAGTTGCGGCGGGGGGAGCTGAACGCGTTGCGGATTATAGAGCCATCGATCGATAGAATTCATTCGTTGGTACGTCTGCAGGATCGTCCGGTTTCAACCGCTTGCCGGGCTTTGGAGGGGTTGATTGTGGAGGTGATTCAGTCGCTGTGTGAGAGCGGTGAATTAGATGGCGAAGTATTGGTCTAAAAATTTAAATGAATATTCTATTAATTTTTCTTGTTTGTTAGGAGGGCGTGCTGATTTTGGGCTGTGTCAGAAAAGTTTAAATCCAGCCCTTGTGTATTTTTTTACCCTGTGGTTATTCTAAAAAGAGCGGCGTGCAGGGCGTTTTAGTGTTTTTAAAAGTCCTTAAAATTGGTTAACGTCGCTAAAAAATACAACAGATACCTTAAAATATCTCCTTTTTGTTGGGGGCGGAAATGAGTATTGAGAGAGTAACCTATGGACAGAAAATGCAGCGGATACAGGGAAAGGCTGTCTGGGATGTACGTTGATTTTATGTTGCAGCCGGGGGATATGATGTTTGTGAATAACCGCTTGTTGATGCATGCCCGTACAGACTATGAAGACTGGCCTTAAGTGGAAAAGTGCCGTTTGTTGTTCCGTCTTTGGGTTCAGATCCCTGCGGGTCAGCAGTACTTTATCAATATCGATCGTGCGAACGGTGGTATAGCTAAACAAATTTAGCCACACAGTTTTAGTACTTAGAGTTTCAGATGAACTTCTTCTTGCCCACTTTGTTGTGGGCTTTTTTATGCGTGGGCTGCCGGAGAGAACGGTAGGAATGATCTGTGTTGCTAAGAAAAAATCGTTATAGCCTTGTGCCAATCGCCACTATGGCAGGTTTGGTATCTTTTTCTTTGATTACTAAACTTATAGCAGATGCTGAAAGCTTTAGTTCCTTCCTCTTTGGTGGAGTTGTGCTTTATGTCAGATCTGGATCACAGCCTGTATACCGACTTTCCTGAGTATAGAGAACGGATTCACTCGCTCAAATTGGAAGATCCTGTTTTTGCTTCTAAAGCAACCGAGTATCACAAGCTAGACCATAGTGTGCGTGGTCTGGAAATGGCGTGTTTATCGGTGTCGAATGATTGTTTTCGAGATATGAAAATGCGCCGACTTCGGCTCAAGGATGAACTTTTCCGTATGCTGCAGTAAAACGCAAGCATAGACAGGCAGGTCCGCCCTCTAGTTTGGGGGGGCTTGCTTGTCGCCTGAATATGCACGCGTCCTGTTATTCCTATTATTCCCATCCTATGATTGCAGTTGTGTGAGTGCTTCTCGTAGTGCTTCTATTTCCTCTTGCTGCTGTTGAACCGTCGCTTCCAATGCGTTAATCCGGGCGTTCAGGTCTGAATTGCCGCTCTCCGTAGAGGTGGCTGTCTGTGAAAGGGAAGAGGTATCAACTTCACCGCTGAAAAGGTGGGTGAAGCGAGACTCTCGCTTGCCGGGTTCACGCGGTAAACGTACGACCAGTGCACCATCGCTGCGTTCTCCAAGCGCCTGGAGGGCTGATTCCACCTCTTGGACGTTATTGAACTCGTGTATGCGTTGCGTGCGGGTGCGCAGTTCGCCTGGAGTTTGTGGGCCGCGCAAAAGCAACACGCACACAATGGCACGTTGTCCTTCAGTAAACTGAAGTTCGCTGAATTCGGTATTGCAGAATCGATGTTTGTATTTCACGACACGACTACCGAAGCCGCTCTCTTCTCGGGTCAGTCGTTTAGCTGCAAGGTCATCCAGTGTTTGCTGAACCTCGCTTTCATCGAGGTGCATGACGGGATCGCGATTGCTTTTCTGGTTGCAGGCAAGCGTCAGTGCATTTAGGGAAAGTGGATACTGGTCAGGTGTTGTGCTTTCCTTCTCTAGCAGGCAGCCAATGACGCGCGTTTCGTTAAGGCTTAGCTCTAGGTCCATAGTTAACAGTCCTGATGTGGTTGCTTCCGTATAACTTAGTGTCTGCTCTGATCGCGGAAAGATCAAGCGATCCAGTAATTGTTGAGCGCGTTATAATTAAAACGTACCTATTTGTTAAATATGTTTAATATCAATTAGTTATTGTTTGTTTGGAACAGAGATTCGGAATTGGTCTTGCTGTGTGTGTTGTTTTTCAGGCAAAATGGAGGAATTAAAACAGATATGTTTTCTCTATCCTCATAAAAACAAGGGGTTATCATGATCCATTCAAACGTAAGTGGTTATGTTCATGAAGCCGGTACTGGTATGAGTACCCATTGCGATGCTGTTCTTAGGGATAGCGCATCTATACATGCGATGAAAGCGCGGGGGGCTGATGCCGATGTGGCGGCGACCTCGGAAAAGGATGTTAGAGAAACAGGTCGTTCTGCGACGAGCGCATATTACTCACAATGGGTACGCCGCTGACGGCAGTGTTTGGCTTTCAATCTACGTATTGTGAAAACGCTCCTAAACGGGAGCGTTTTTTTATGCCTGCCGTTTGTGGGTTCTGCTTTGTATCTCCCTGTCTGTATTTTCGCGTCACCCGAGCCTGCTTTTAGGCTTTCTCTTTATAGTGTGAGTTCCTTCTTTTCTTTCCGTTGAGGGGGCGTTATCTGCTTCAGGGTAGACCTGGTCGTGGCTTTGAGGACTTCGGTTGCTTGGGGAGGGTTTTTTAGATCCGGTTCAGGTTGTGAGTGGCAGAATGTTCATGCTCTGATGTGGAGGCGGGGTGGTGATTTTGTTTGAATTTTCTCTAATATCAGTAAATTAAAACAAATATAAAAATAAAAACACAATAAAAACAATAAGTTGTGTGTTTATTAAAACATAATATTAAAAAATGTGTTGATGGCGCGTTTTAACTGGGTATAC
>NZ_JBFGYC010000067.1:0-11391 GCF_041587635.1 Pontibacterium sp.
GTCGTCACTCAATACACCCGATGTAGGGCAGCTTTTAAGCTGCCGGTCGAATGAATCCGACCCTACAAGTTATGGAATCTGTCGCGGGCTATCAGGCTTGTGTCGACACTCAATACACCCGATGTAGGGCAGCTTTTAAGCTGCCGGTCAGATGAATCCGACCCCACAAGTTACGGAATCTGTCGCGGGCTATCAGGCTTGTGTCATCACTCAATACACCCGATGTAGGGCAGCTTTTAAGCTGCCGGTAGTCTGATCACCTTCGATGACGACGAAGACTACGCTTGTATCTATTTGATTCAACTGAATAAGAAGATCCCTCAATTGACACTATGGGTGTGCCAACGTATGGTTCGCCACAGATCAGGTCACTTTGTGTTTCTTAGCAGAGTGTTAAATGGGAAGTCGGTGCTATTCAGCCAGTCTGAATGTATCCCGACACTGCCCCCGCAACGGTAGATCGGTTAAGTCGTTTCACACGCCACTGTGTCGTATGTACATGGGAAGGCGAAACGATGGAGCATTTGCTCACCGATGAGTCCGGATACCAGCCTGACAGGATTCTGCGATTTGGTTCGCGGTTTTCTTTGAGTTCAATGGTGTTGCGGAGGGCTTCACCGAGCGTCAGTGCAGTTAATGTACCGTTGGCTTATCCTCCCCAACTCCGCCTGTATTATGGATTTCAGACGGAGCTAATGTACGTGTTTAAACAGTTTTCCCTGTCACTGGCTGCGGCCGGTGTTTTGTTGTCAGCCTCGGCTCAGGCACATTTCCAGATGGTGTACACACCGGATCTGTTGCTGGATCGTGGTGGAAAAATCACCCTCAAAACCCCTTTTACCCATCCTGCGGCCAGCGGACATGTGATGTCTGCTGATCAACCCGAGCAGTTTTTTCAGATCCGAAAAGGCAAAAAAACGGATCTGTTGCCCATCCTGAAACCGATCAGCTGGACCAGCGCAGCGAATACCGGCCCGGCGTATGAAGCGGATGTGCGTCTGCGGGGGTTGGGCGATAACCTGTTTGTCTACAAAGCCGCGCCCTATCTGGAAGAAGCGGAAGATATCTATATCCAGCAGATCACCAAAACCATCGTCAATGTGGGCAGTCTGCCCACGGGTTGGAATGATGATCTGGGCCTGGAAGCGGAGATTGTACCGCTGACTAAACCCTATGCGATTTACGCAGGTGGTTCGTTCACCGGGGTGGTGAAAAGTGAGGGCCAGCCAGTTCCGTTTGCTGAGATCGAAGTTGAGTACGTCAACTATCAGCCGGATATGAAAACCAATGCGTTCAGTCAGACCTCGACGATCACACCGCCAGCTGATGCATTTATCACGATGACCATCTATGCCGATGCGAACGGCACTTTTACCTTTGCCATGCCAAAAGCAGGTCAGTGGGGCTTTTGTGCATTGGGTGTGGGTCCGAAAAAGGAGCATAACGGTAAAGCGTTATCTCAGGATGCGGTGATCTGGGTTCAGGCCCATCCGATTAAATAGAGGCAACACCCATGCACATTGTTGATGGAGCGCTGGCAGGACCGGTATTGGTCGTTGGCGCCGCGCTGGCAGCCGCGGGTGTTGCTTATGGTCTGAAAAAAATGGATTACGATCATCTCCCTCAGGTGGGTGTGCTGTCTGCGGCATTTTTTGTCGCCTCTTATATTCACCTACCGGTGGGGTTCTCCAGTGTCCATCTGATCCTGAACGGCCTGATTGGTCTGGCTTTAGGCTGGGCTGCGTTTCCTGCATTGCTGGTGGCGCTGATTCTGCAGGCGGTGTTCTTCGGCTTTGGTGGCTTTCTGGTGTTAGGAGTGAACACCTTCAACATCGCACTGCCTGCGGTGCTGATGTATTACCTCTGTCGTCATGGCATTACCGCATCATCGCCGAGAGTCGCTGGTATCTGGGGTGCGATTGGCGGTGCGGGTGCGGTCACATTGACCACCTTGATGGTCGCGGGTTCACTGGCATTGTCCGGCGAAGCCTTCTGGTTAGCCGCAAAAGCCACGCTGATCGCTCATATTCCGGTGATGGTGGTGGAAGGGTTTGTGACTGCGGCCGCGGTGTTGCTGATTCGACAGGTCAAACCGGAGTTCCTAAATATCCCGGAGGAGTGGCAGGATGCTTAAGTCCTTATGGCGTATCGCGTTTGTCAGTCTGCTGTGTGTGAATGTGGCGTTGGCCCACAATGTGGTGGGCGGTGTGTATGCCATAGGAGCCACCATTGAGGGTGAAGCGGGTTTCTCTAACGGGGATATGGCGAAAGCGGGGACACCGGTGCTGATCACTAATGCTGCTGGTCAGACGATTGCTGAAGTGCTTACCGATGAGGAAGGGTTCTTTGTTTTCGAGGCGACTCAGCACATCGATCATCACTTTAAACTGGATATGAGTTCCGGGCATGTGCTGGAGATGATTCTGCCTGCGGATGAATTGCCTGCTTCTTTACCCGGCGGCACACCGATCGCTTCAGTGCAGTCCAATCTGACAACGCCAGTATCGGGCAGTGGTCTAGATGCAGCAGCGCTTCAACAGATGGTGGAGAAGGCGGTTGCGAAGCAGGTTATACCACTGCGTAAAGAGCTGGCGGCGTATAAAGAAAAGGCCGGTTTTCAGGATCTGCTGGGTGGGATTGGTTACATCTTCGGTCTGGTCGGTTTAGGTATCTGGTTGCGTCAACGTAAACAGGACAAGCAGCAGGACAAGGCCCGTGCCTCAGTTTCTTGAACACAGCGGCACCAGCTGGAAAGGTCAGCGCTTGAAGCATGAGCAGTCGCTGATCGATAGCCTCGATCCACGCTTGCGTGTAGTCGCAGCGTTTCTGTTTGCGCTGGTGGTTGTGTCATCGGAACAGTTTTTAGTGCTGCTGATTGGTCTGGCGACATCGTTGTTGCTGGCACGGTTGGCGAAACTGAACGTTAAGCGGACCCTGCGTCGGGTGATTGCGATGGACATGTTTATGATCTTTCTGATCATCATGTTGCCATTCACCACGCCGGGTGAGGCGCTGTTCAGTGTGGCGGGGTTACCTGCCAGTAAAGAGGGTTTGCTGCACGCGTTTAAAATTGCCCTGAAAGCCAATGCTGTCGTGCTCTGCTTGTTGTCTGTGGTGGGCACGATGAGTGCGACGACGCTGGGCTATGCCATGGCGCGGTTACGGGTGCCGGATAAGCTGGTACATCTGTTGCTTTTTACCGTGCGTTATCTGGATGTGATCGGCCAGGAGTACAAACGCATGCGTCGGGCGATGCAGGCGCGGGCGTTTGTATTGCGCACGGATCGCCATACGTGGCGTTCTATCGGTTATCTGATCGGCATGTTGTTAGTGCATTCGCTGGAGCGCTCTGAACGTATTGCGGATGCGATGAAATGCAGGGGTTATAACGGTCGTTTTTACCTGATGGATGAGATGGCTCTCGCCCGACAGGACTACACTTTTATGGTGATGGGTGCGCTGTTTCTGGCGACCCTGACAGGACTGAATTTTATATGACGGCCTTAATTGAAACCCGTGATCTGTTTTACCGCTATCCACGCCGCGGCGTGGTATTGGACAAGGTCGATTTTAGTTTGTATCCCGGTGAACGGGTCGCACTGACCGGCGCTAACGGTGCCGGTAAAACCACCTTTCTGCATCTGCTGGTGGGCCTTAAAAAAGCCAAAGGCGGCGAGATTCATGCGTTTGGCCAGCTGCGTAAAGAAGAGAAAGACTTCGTCGAAGTGCGTGCGAAAGCGGGCTTTCTGTTTCAGGACCCGGATGACCAGTTGTTCTGCCCAACGGTGTTGGAAGATGTGGCCTTTGGTCCGCTGAATCTGGGTATGTCCCGAACCGATGCGATCAGCATTGCCCGCGATACCTTGGCTTCGCTGGGTATGGAGGATTTCGAAGATCGCATCACCCATCAACTGTCGGGTGGTGAAAAGCGCATGATTACCCTGGCAGCGGTGCTGGCGATGGACCCGGATGTGCTCTTGTTAGATGAGCCCAGCAATGCACTGGATAGCGATGCGCGTCAGCGGTTGTTGGATACGTTGCTGGCCTTGCCACACGCGATGATTATTATCTCGCACGATGATGATTTCCTGTCTCAATTGGCGACCCGGCGTGTGCGCTTGGTCGATGCGCAGTTGATCGAAGAAACCGAGGCAACGGTAGCCGTCTGATGCGGTTACCCGGAGATTCTATGGGAATGTTTGCGCCACTCAGTAACAGCACGTTTCGCTGGCTCTTCCTCAGTCAGCTGGTTTCCCTGTTGGGCACCGGCCTGACCACGGTGGCGCTGGCGTTGCTGGCCTATGACCTGAGTCCGGGACAGGCCGGTGCTGTGTTGGGCAGTGCATTAGCGATCAAGATGGTGGCCTATCTGGGTGTGGCGCCGGTGGTGGGGGGGTATGTCAGCGGTCTACCACGCAAGTTTTGGTTAGCGGGTCTGAATATTGGCCGTGCGTTGTTGGTTGCGTTATTACCGTTTGTGGGTGAGATCTGGCAGCTATTTGTATTGATCTTCCTGCTAAATGTGCTCGCGGCGGGTTATACGCCGGTCTATCAGGCGCTGTTGCCCGACATCCTGCCGGAAGAGGAAACCTATACTCAGGCGTTGTCGCTCTCCCGTCTGGCCATGGAAGTGGAAGCGCTGTTTAGCCCAATGTTGGCGGCTCTGCTGTTGTGGGTCGCCTCGTATGATCTGCTCTTTGGGCTGAACGCGGTGGCGTTTGTGCTGGCGACCGGCTGCGTGATGTTGGCAGTGATTCCGCAAGCTGAGGTCAGCGAACGCAGTGGTGGCGTCTGGCACCATGTGAGTTTTGGTATCAAAAGTTATCTGAAAACCCCGCGCTTGCGTGGTGTTCTATTACTCAATCTGGCGCTGTCTGCCGCGGGGGCGATGATCATCGTGAATACCGTGGTGTATGTGCGCAGTGAGCTGGGGCTGGGCGAAGAGCAGGTGCCATTGCTGATGGCCGCGGCGGGTGCGGGATCGATGGCGGCCGCCGTTGTGTTGCCTAAATTGCTGGAATACTGGCATGACCGGTCGGTGATGCTGAGTGGCGGCGTGCTGTTTGTGCTGGCGTTATTCAGTGGTCTGCTCGAACCCGGCTATTTGGGCTTGTTCCCGATCTGGTGTGTGATCGGGTTGGCAACGTCTCTGGTGCTGATTCCCACCGGACGGGTGGTGCGTGATTCCTGTAATCCCGGCGACCGCAATGATTACTTCTCGGCTAACTTTGCCCTGACCCATGGTATGTGGCTGCTGGGTTATCTGTTGGCCGGCTGGCTGGGAAGTCTGGTCAGTATGAGCATGACATTCTTTATCCTCGGTGTTGTGGCGCTGCTCGCCACGTTGCTGGCGTATCGGGTCTGGCCTCCTGCGGATCAGCATGAACTCTGGCATGAACACGATGCGATGGAACATCTGCATCCCCATACGCATGACGAACATCATCAGCATGACCATCAGGGGTGGGAAGGCCCGGAGCCACATGTACATCCGCACTACCACAAGAAACTTCGCCATCGTCACCCGTTTGTGATCGATGAACATCACGCCCACTGGCCTAAGCAGTGATGGAATCAACTCTTGATGGATCCAACGATAGGAATCCGATGCCAAATGTCTGAAACTCATTTTCCATTCAGTGCGGTCGCAGGGCAGGCACAGTTTAAGCTGGCGCTGATTCTGGCAGCGATCAATCCGTCTATTGGCGGGGTTGTGATCAGTGGCCCGCGTGGTTGTGCGAAGTCGACGTTGGCACGTGGTTTAGCGGACCTGTTGCCTTCCGATGCTGACAACACGCGGCATGAGTTTGTGACGTTGCCATTAGGTGCCAGCGACGAGATGTTGTTGGGCACGTTAGACCTGCAAAAAGTACTGGATGATCAGACCGTGGCATTTCGTCCCGGCCTGCTGAGCAAAGCCCATGGTGGTGTGCTTTATGTGGATGAGGTGAATCTGCTGGCGGATCACCTGGTGGATCAGCTGCTGGATGTGGCCGCAAGTGGTATCAACCGCATAGAACGGGACGGTATCAGTCACAGCCATCCCGCACAGTTTCTGCTGATTGGCACCATGAACCCGGATGAGGGTGAATTACGTCCGCAGCTGCATGACCGCTTTGGCCTCTGTGTTGAACTGAGCAATCAGTATTCAGCGTTAGAGCGGGTGGAGATCGTGCGTTCCCGTGAAGCCTTTGATCGTGATCCAAAAGGGTTCTGTGCTGAATATGCTGAGCAGCAGGGGCAGTTATTGGATGCGATACAACAGGCACGCCTGAATCTACCGGCAATTCAGTGTGATGACGCTTTGCGTCTGACCATTGCTGAGCGGTGTAACGCCGCTCAGGTGGACGGATTACGCGCGGATATCGTCTGGTATCGCGCAGCGTTAGCCCACGCGGCATGGTGTGGCCGCACAGATGTTACCTTAGAAGACCTTGATGCGGTTGAACCACTGGTGTTGGCGCATCGTCGTAAAACATCGGTGCCGAATCCGCCACAACAGCCTGATCAATCACCACCACCGTCTTCTGGGGGCTTTAAACGTCCGGATGATCGTCACCGTCAGCCTGATCAGGATAGGCAAGAGACCCGTGCAGATTCAAATCAAAGTGACTGGGGCAGTATGGCCCCTCAGCAGCAGCGCACGGCGACAGAACTGCCAACCTTTAGCCTGAATACCCGCAGTCATATGCATCCTGTGAAAGCAGCAGTCTCGATGCTGTCAGGTCGCCAAAAAGGGACTGATGTTGGAGGCGATCATGTTGGTTCCGCAGTTAATACAAAACCAAGCTGGTTTAGCACCCTGGTAGCCAATAGCGGTATCTGGCCACCGGAAAAACTGCGATTTCAGCGTCACAAACAAGGACTGTCTGTATTGCATCTGGTGCTGCTGGATACCTCTGCATCAACCTTGGGACAAGGCCCTGAATCGGTGGGTAAAGCGGCTTTACTGCAAATATCTGAACAAGCGTACCTACAACGCGAACAGCTCTCGGTGTTTGGTTTTGGCAATAATACCGTCGACAACCTGTTACCCCGTGTGCGGGCTCCCAAAGAACTGCGCAGCTGGCTGGATAACCTGCCAGTGGGTGGCGGCACGCCTATGCGGGATGCGTTGGAACAGGCGATGCAGTACCTGAAAACCCTGCAACGTCAGGCCCCGGCATTGCAGTTACGAACCTATATTCTCACCGACGGGCGCAGTAGTGCGCAGATTGATGATCTGGCGTTGCCGGGTGCAACCGTGTGGATCGATATCGAACAGGCCGCTGTAAAGCGTGGTCGTGGACAACAATTGGCGGCCCAGCTGGGCGCGACTTATCTGCCACTTCCGGCGTTCTCCTAATTGAAGGATATAAACATGAAGACCCATCAGGAGCGCATGGCGCGCAAAAAAGAAGTGATCGATGCGCGTATCGCTAAAGCGACCGAAGAGCGCGGTGTGCTGATCCTGTTAAAAGGCAACGGAAAAGGCAAAAGCAGTTCCGCCTTTGGCACCATGGCGCGGGCTGTCGGTCATGGGCAACGGGCAGCGGTGGTGCAGTTTAGTAAAGGGCGTCTGGAAACCGGTGAATACAAGCTGTTTAAAGATCACCCGCAGATCGACTGGTATGTGATGGGGCATGGCTTTACCTGGGAAACGCAGGACAAAGAGCAGGATATCAAAGCGGCTGAGCAGGCGTGGGCTAAGGCAGAGCAGTTGTTGCAGGATGAGCAGTACGACATCCTGATCTTCGATGAAATGAGCTACATGTTTAAGTACAAGTATCTGGAGCTGGCACCGGTGTTGGCTGCATTGCAGGCCCGTCCGAACAAGCAAAACGTGATGATTACAGGCCGGGTGATGCCTGAAGGTCTGGAAGAGGTCGCAGATACGATCAGCAGTATCCGCGATGAGCGTCATGCGTTCCGCCTTGGTGTAAAAGCGCAGGAAGGGATTGAGTACTGATGACTGCGATCTCTAGCGTTAAAACTGCATCCTGTCCTGCACTGTTTTTAGCTGCGCCCAGTTCGGGGGCGGGTAAAACGACGATTACAGCGGCGCTGGCGCGGTATTTCCGTTTGCAGGGCAACGTGGTACGTGTCTTCAAAACCGGACCGGATTATCTGGACCCGCAAATTCTGGCGCAGGCATCCGGTCAGGATGTGGAGCAGCTGGATATGTGGATGGCTGGTGAAGCCTATTGCCAGCAGAAATTGTATGAAGCCGCGCTGGAGGCGGATCTGATCCTGGTTGAAGGCGTGATGGGGATGTTTGATGGTGAACCGTCCAGTGCTGATCTGGCGGCCCGTTACAACATTCCGCTGGCGATTGTGATGGACGTGAAAGGGATGGCGCAGACAGCCGGAGCCATCGCAGTGGGGCTAGCCAATTACCGTGATGATGTCACCGTGGCCGGTCTGATCGCGAATAGTTGCGGGACGGAACGTCATGCGGAGCTGATCCGTGAAGCATTGCCCGAATCGCTGCCGCTGCTGGCAACCTTACCCCGTGATCCTGACGTTGCATTACCTGAGCGTCATCTGGGTTTGGTGCAGGCAGCAGAGGTGCGTGACGAGCTGGAACAACGCTTTAATGCAGGTGCTGAGTGGATCGCCGGAAATCTGATCACAGAGATGCCCGCAAGCGTTGAATTTAAAAGCGCAGATATAGATACCGTAGAGCCGTTGTTGGCGGGCAAGCGGATCGGGATCGCCAAAGATGCGGCGTTCAGCTTTATCTATGATGCCAATCTGCGCCTGCTGAAGGTGTTGGGTGCGGACTACTGCTTTTTCTCACCACTCAACGATTCTGAACTGCCGGATGTGGACGCGCTTTGGTTACCGGGCGGCTACCCGGAACTGCACGCTGCCCAGCTGGGTGCCAATCAGTCAATTCAACAGGCGATCCGAGAGTTTCATCAATCGGGCAAACCGGTGTTAGCCGAGTGCGGTGGTTTCCTCTACAGCCTGGAAACCCTCACCGATCTGGATGAACAGCAGTATCCGATGACGGGTTTGATGACCGGTCACGGGGCGATGCGCGGCAAACGCGGGTGTCAGGGGATGCAAACAGCGGCTTTGCCGGAAGGTGAGGTGCGTGCCCACGCCCATCATCGTTCGCGCGCGTTTGATACCGAAGCACCAATCGCTCACGGGCGTCGTCAGCGTCATCCGGCACCGGGTGAACCGATCTTCCGTGAGGGCAGTTTGACGGCCAGCTATCTGCATCTGTTTTTTCCGTCGAACCCCGCTGCAATTGCCGCGATCTTCAGCGGCCAGTTTGAATATACAGAGCGCATCGCAGGTTAAACCATGTGGCCTGAAAGCTCCGAATCACCTCAACCCCTACGCTCCGGTTTAACCACCGGGGCATGCGCGACCGCTTGTTGTGTTGCCGCGGCGCGGGCCTTGTTGGCTGCTCGCCAACCCGCCAGCGTGGAGGTGACTTTGCCTACCAAGAAAGAGGGTAGCAAGGTGGTGAATATGGTGATCGAGAGCTATCAGTCGTTGGATAAGGGTATTCGAACCGCGACGATCAAAGATGCGGGTGATGATCCTGATGTGACCCACGGCGCGACTGTGTTTGTTGAACTGAGGCTCACGGATACACCGGGGATTCAGTTTAAAGCGGCGGATGGTGTTGGCACGGTGACCCGTGAAGGGTTGATGCTGGACGTGGGTGAACCGGCGATTAACCCAGTACCTCGCAAGATGATGACCGAACACCTGACGAATGCGGCGTATACCTATCAGTATACGGGTGGATTTGAAGTGTCGGTGGGTGTGGAAAAGGGTGATCAGATCGCACTGAAAACCATGAACCCACGGTTGGGCATTATCGGTGGTTTATCAATACTCGGCACCACCGGCATTGTACGGCCGTATTCCTGTGCTGCGTATATCGCCTCGATTCATCAGGGGATCGAAGTGGCGTGTAGTAACGGGATCGACCATATCGCCGCCACAACCGGGAGCACCAGCGAAGTGGCGATCAAAACAGAGTATGACCTGCCAGAGATGGCGTTGATTGAGATGGGGGATTTTGTCGGGGCTGTGCTCAAACACCTGAAGAAGTCGCCTGTCCACAAGCTCAGTATCTGCGGTGGATTTGGCAAACTGAGCAAACTCGCCAATGGACATCTGGACCTGAACAGTCGGGTCTCCAGTATCGATCTTGAACATCTGGCGGGTTTGGCAAAAAAGGCGGGGGCTGATCAAGTGCTACAGGATGAAATCATTCATGCCAATACCAGCATGCAGGCGCTGAAACGTTGCCAGGCCGCGGGTGTTGATCTGGCCGCTGAAGTGTGTCGAGCGGCCTGGCTAAAAGCCCGCGCAGTGATGCCGGATTCGGTGGTACTGGAAATATGGGCGGTGGATCGAAAGGGTAACTTTGTCGGTTGTTACGGAGTCGATAAAACATGAAAACGTTGTTGTTGCTGGGGGGCACGGCTGATGCCCGCCGTATAACGAAAGCACTGACTGAGATGAGTGCTGAAACAGGTACGCCTCTCAGGATCATTTACAGCATCGCCGGATTGGTACGTATGCCGGATGTGCCTTGTGAAGTGATCAGCGGTGGATTTACCCAATTTGGTGGTTTGGAAACCTACGTTAAAGCACAAAGTGTCGACGCCATTCTGGATGTGACACATCCGTTTGCTGAAACGATGAGCAGTCATGCCGTGGTGGTGGCGAAACTCTGCGGTATACCGTGTTGGCGTTTTCATCGTCCGGTGTGGCAGAGACAAACCGGTGACCGTTGGCGATTGTTTGATTGCTGGCAGTCGCTGATCCCGGCGTTGGCAGATAAACATGCAGTGTTATTGACCGCAGGTCAGCTGACACAAAGCTCGATGGACCAGCTGGTCGCGCAGTCCCTGTGCGTGCGTGGAGGGCAGCGTCTTGTTCTGCGCACTGCCGTTCCACCTAAGGTTGAGTTGCCCGATACGGTGCAGTGGATCAAAGCGATCGGTCCCTTTAAGCAAGCGGACGAGCATGCGCTGCTGGAGCAATACGGTATCGATGCGTTGGTCACCAAGAACAGCGGTGGCGCGGCGACAGAAGCCAAGTTACATGCAGCCAGAGCGTTGGGGATCGATGTGTATATGTTGCAACGCCCGGACCTTCCTCCTGCAGACAAGCAGTTTAGTGAAACCGCTGAAGGTGTTGAGGTCATCAAAGGCTGGTTAAGGAGATAAACGAGGTCTCTTTGAGGAAGACGCATTGTCTGCATTCCCACGCGGGAGCATGGGAACGAGGCGAAGGGTAGCCACGGTTGATTCTGGTTCCCACGGTCCCCCGTGGGAATCCATACAGCGGGTTAAGCACAGCGTGCGATCTGAGCTTGCGGTGTCGTTAGAGCGGTCTGCATTCCCACGCAGGAGCATGGGAACGAGGTGAAGGGTA
>NZ_JBFGYC010000068.1:0-11288 GCF_041587635.1 Pontibacterium sp.
CGATTACCAGCCATTCACGTAAACCGATTTCCATAAGTTAACCGCGCCCTCGCCTTCTTTTCGTAGTGTGGTGTTCAGACTATAAAATTAGTCGACAACTCGATCAATAACCAGCGATAACGTTGCTTCATTACCGCGCACCGAAACAGGGCTTAGCGTACCGTAGAGATCGCCTGCTGATGCCTGAGGCTGACCGCTCATTGATACGCGTGCCGTAACTTCCACTTCGCTCTGCTGAGACAACCGAGCCTGCGGAGACATTGCCATACTATCATCCAATACGACTTCCATTGGAAGTTGTGATACCTGCAAACGCAACGCGGCTAGTGGCATCCGACCACCAACAGGGCGAGCAAATATAAAGACAGTCTGTTCCGGACTCAAGCCTGTTTTTAACTGGTCATTGATACTCAGCTGCACACGAATCGCTGCCGTATCACCCGTTTCAGCTTCAGCAGCATTTGGTTCCACAACCTCTACACCCAAGGCTTTCAATCGGTCGCGGGCAGTAGCAATACCAGACTTCAGCGACATTGCCGCTTCACCTTCAGCATTCACCAGACCTTTAGTCCAGTAATCGATAGCCGCTTGATAATTCTGCTGTTCAAATGCATCAATACCCAACAAGCCCAGCACGGTGATCTCAAACGGCTCAACCGCCAACGTACGATCAATCTGATTACGCACGTCATCGGTCATTTTACTACCGTTGGCAAAAAACAGTGCCTGAGCATACTGACCCATGACACCTGCATATTGAGGCGAATCCTCAGGCAATAACGCTAGCGTTTTTCGCAGCGCTGCCAGACCTTCATCAAAGCGTTGCATGCCGATATACGTTGTCCCCAACATATACCAACCTTCAGCGTTCTCCGGACGTTGTTTTAACTCCTCCTCCAGCATAGCCACAGCTTCGTCGATGCTCGGCTGTTGCTGAGGATTGACTGAGGTATCTGTGTTCAGCGCTAGCTGAAGGTCAACTGAGCGCCCCAGCTTACCGTACAAACCAAAGGATACGGACGCCAGAATCAACGCGAGTAGAGCAACAGTTACAACTGAGCCTCGCCCTATCTTAAGCTGGGTTTCCTGTTGTTGAGTTTCTACCGCATCGTTTAGCAGGTTTTTTTCCAACTCGATCTTGAGTAGCTCAAATTCAGCCTGCTCTAAACTACCGCTTTCGCACTCAGCTTCAAGTTCAGAGACTCGCTCGCGAAAAATATCGATATTCTGGAGTTTTCGATCGGCAGAAAGCTCTGCCTGATGTAGTTTATGCGCACGAAGCATTGGCCAAAATACAAAACCAATCGCGGCCAATGTCAGCAAAGCAATACCGATCCATAAACCTGTCATTTGTCGGCATCCTGATCAAGAAGAGAGTTTAGCTTTTTACGCTGCTCATCATCCAAATTGGATTCAGGTGATTCTTTTGCAGCAGTGTTCTTTCTGCGGGTAATCGCAAACACGACAATCAACCCCAATAATAAAAGCCCGAAAGGGCCGTACCAAAGTACGTAAGTAGATGCGTCTTTACGGGGCTTATACAACACAAACTCGCCGTATCGCGCCACCATAAAGTCTGCAATTTCCGAGTCACTCTCACCCTCGCCCAACATACGATAGACTTCATGACGCAAGTCTTTTGCAATGGGTGAGTTGGAATCAGACAGGTTTTGGTTCTGGCACTTCGGACAACGAAGCTCCTCCGTTAACTGCTGGAAGCGTTTACGTGTATCTTCGTCCTTAAAATCGTAGGTATCGATAGCGGCAAATGCCTGCATAGAGACCAACATCAGCAATGAGATTAACCAACGTTTCATTGCTTAGCCTCCATGCCGTTTTCCAGCTTCTGAAGAATTGGTTTCAGCTGGGCCCAAACCTTTTCATCCACAACACCTACGTGTTTGTAGCGAATCACACCCTCTGCATCAATAACATACGTCTCCGGCGCGCCATAGACGCCCAGATTAATGCCAAATGAACCGGTTTTATCAAAGATATTTTCGCTATAAGGATCAAGGTAACGACGTAACCACTCCTTGGCTTTTCCACGATCATCTTTGTAATTCACGCCATAAATGACGTAGCCCTCTTCCTTTATCCGGTTCAGCTGTGCGTGTTCCTGCTTACAGGATGGACACCAGGTCGCCCATACATTCAGTAACGCGGGCTTACCTTTTAGATCCTCTTCGGTAAGCACCCGATCTTCATCGTACAAGGAGCTCATACGAAACTCAGGTAACGGCTTATCGATCAGCGCGGACGGCAATTTTGTCGGATCCAGTTGCAATCCCTGATAGAGGAAGATTCCCATGACAAAGAAAATCACTAAGGGAATGAATAGAAAAAAACGGCGCATCAAATCAGTTCCTCACGCAAACTCAGCTTCACCGGATACAGCTTTAGGCTGCTGGCGTTTTGCCTTTTGACGATAACGACGGTCACTTGCCGACAGCAGGCCACCAAAAGTCATCAACAACCCACCTAACCAGATCCAGCGAACAAACGGCTTATATTGCATTCGGACAGCCCAGGCACCGTTTTCCAGTGGTTCACCCAGAGCAACATACAGATCACGGAAAAGCCCCGGATCAATCGCTGCTTCAGTCATCACATTCCCCCTCGCATTGTATAAACGCTTTTCGGGATACAAGGTTGTGTACACCTCACCGTCTTGTAAAACGACAATACGTCCCATATCAGAGCGATAGTTCGGCCCTTGAACTTGTCGCGCACCATCAAACACAAACTCATAATGTTTAAAGGCCTGGCGATCACCGGGTGTCATACGCATATCGCGGTCTTCGCTGTAGATGGACACCATTAGAATACCTACGATTGAAACCGCAACACCGGCGTGAGCCAGAATCATCCCGTAATAACTCAGAGAAAACTTAGTCAGTGCTTTGAGTGGCTGTTTCTTGGAAGCGACGCGGTTATATACATCCCGCAAACCTGAGAACAATACCCAAAAGCTCAGAATCAATCCCAACAATGCGGACCATTCAAAATCGATTCCACCAAACAAGCTCACCAAGGTACCCACAACAATCGCCAGAATCGCAGGCATCCAAAGCTGCTTCGCCAGAAATTCAACCTTGGTGGCTTTCCAGCGTGAGATTGCACCAACACCCATCAATACCACCAAGATGGACATTAGTGGCACAAACATCGCGTTGAAATACGGTGCACCCACTGACATTTTGCCCTTCTGCAATGCATCCATAAGTAACGGATACAGCGTCCCAAGCAATACCATTAGCGCAACCACCACCAAGAGGATGTTGTTCATCAACAAGAAACTTTCACGGGATACCAGTTCAAAACTGGACTCAGCTTTAACATGTGCAGCTTTGATCGCGTAAAGCAGTAATGAGCCACCGATCGTAATCGCCAGTAATGCCAGAATGAAAAAGCCACGATCAGGATCAGACGCAAAGGCATGCACGGATGTCAGGACGCCGGAGCGCACCAAAAAAGTACCTAACAAACTCAGAGAGAAAGCAAAGATTGCCAACAGTACCGTCCAGCTTTTGAAAACACCGCGCTTTTCAGTAACCGCCAGACTATGAATCAGGGCCGTCCCTACCAACCATGGCATAAAGGATGCGTTCTCTACCGGATCCCAGAACCACCAGCCACCCCAACCAAGCTCGTAATACGCCCACCAGCTGCCCAACGCGATACCCAATGTCAGAAATGCCCACGCAACATTTGTCCATGGACGAGACCAGCGTGCCCAGGCAGCGTCAAGCTGACCACTCAACAATGCAGCTATCGCAAATGCAAACGCGACAGAGAACCCCACATACCCCATGTACAACATAGGGGGATGTATAATCAGGCCAATATCCTGCAACAGAGGGTTCAGGTCGCCCCCTTCTTGAGGAAACAGCGGCAGATGACGCTCAAATGGACTTGAAGTCAAAAGGGTGAAAAGGATAAAACCGACCGCGATGATCCCCATCACCGCCAGCACGCGAGCCACAATATCCAGCGGCAAGTTATTACTTTTAACCGCAACGGCGTAAATCCAACCGCCCAGAATTACGACCCAAAGTAGCAACGAACCTTCATGGCCTCCCCAAATCGCACTCACCTTGTAATAGGAAGGCAACGCTGTGTTGGAGTTTGACGCGACATAAACAACCGAGAAGTCATCAGTAATAAATGCGTAACCCAGACAAAAAATACTGATAACTAGAAATAAGAATAAGCCTTTTGACAGCGGGCGAGCATAGCCCATCCACAACTGATTTCCGGTTGATGCTCCAACCAACGGTACCACTGCCAGCAGTGCCGCCATACCAAGCGCCAAAATCAGCGCATATTGACCAAGTTCAGGAATCATTTATTAAAGACCTCGGCCTCTGGTTTAGGCATCTTGCCTGCTTTTTCTAACGCATCCGCTACTTCTGGAGGCATGTAGTTTTCATCATGTTTAGCAAGCACTTCACTTGCCTGAAACACCCCGGATTCGTCCATCATTCCCTGAGCAACAATACCCTGCCCCTCTCGAAACAGATCAGGCAATATTCCAGTAAACTCTACCGTGACGTTTTCAGCATAATCGGTCATTCCGAACGTCACTTTGAGACTGTTTGGGTCACGCTGAACGCTATTTTCGACCACCATACCACCGGCACGGATACGTGTATTGGCAGGCGCTTCACCCTTTACAATTTGGGTTGGCGAGTAGAAAAGATTAATGTTCTGACTCAAAGCGAACATGGTTAAACCAACGGCGATGCCTACACCGAAGACGATGAACAGCACAATGATAAGACGCTGCTTACGTTTTGGATTCATGAGGCATTTTTCTCCCTACGCAGACGACGAATAAGCTCGGAGACTAGCTGCTTTTTGCGCAGTACCGGGCTTACCAAATTGATAACAATAACAAACAATGCAATGGCATAACTCAGCCATACATACAGGCCATGTCCATCCATAGCCAAAAAATCGGAAAAACTGTCGAAACTCACATTCACCTCACTGCTTTTCGATCAGTTCACGGACCCATCTTGCACGGCGCTCACGATGCAAAATTTCATTACGGGTACGCAACATCAGGGAAACGGCAAAGAAACAATAGAAACCTATCACCATCACCAATAGCGGCACCCACATCTCTGCAGGCATAGCCGGACGTTCTGTCAGGGTAAACGTGGCGGGCTGGTGTAACGTATTCCACCACTCTACCGAATACTTAATGATTGGAATGTTGACTAACCCTACCAATGCCAACACCGCTGTCGCCTGCGCTGCCGTGGCTTCGCTTTCGATAGCAGAGTTAAGCGCAATTACACCGAGATACAGAAACAGGAGAATCAACATAGAGGTCAGGCGTGCATCCCACACCCACCAGGAACCCCAGGTCGGCTTACCCCAAATCGCACCTGTTACCAATGCTAACAACGCCATCGTTGCACCTATAGGCGCACTCGATTTAGCGACCATATCGGCCACTTTCATCTTCCAGATAAGACCGATTGCTCCGGCAATTGCCATCAGCATGTAACACGACTGTGCAAGGATGGCGGAAGGGACGTGGATATAGATGATGCGGAAACTGTTACCTTGCTGGTAATCCGATGGAGCGAAAGCCAGTGCCCAAACAATTCCTGATACCAGCAGTGCTGCTGTAGCTATAGCAAACCAAGGCAACAACTTGCCCATGATTTCATAACTCCAGCGTGGTGATGCCAACTGATAAAACCATCGCGGCATCCATTTTTTCTTCTCAGCCATACTTAACCTTATCCGCTCACGGAAATTCTTAAAGCGGCACCAATTGCCAGCGGTGCCATTACGATCCCCAGTGCCAGCATCGCTCCCAGCAATGCAAGATAACCGCCCAACGGTAGTCCCGTTATCGCCGCCTGCACTGCACTGGTGCCAAAAATCAGAACAGGGATATACAACGGCAATACCAATAATGAGATCAGTACACCGCCTTTGCGCAATCCAACAGTCAGCGCCGCGCCGATCGCCCCTACCAAACTGAGTGTAGGGGTTCCCAGCAATAAGCTGATCATCAGCCCGCCCATACCTCCCTCAGGTAGAAACAACATAATTCCAAGTACCGGGGCCAGCAGTGCCAACGGCAATCCTGTCAACATCCAGTGAGCAATCACTTTCCCCAACACCACAATAAACAATGGCTGCGGACTCAGTAATGTCTGCTCCAGCGTACCGTCCTCAAAATCCGAACGAAACACACTGTCCATCGATAGCAACGTCGACAGCAATGCAGCCACCCAGACGACGCCCGGCGCCAGCTGTGCCAGAAAGTCCGGCTCCGGGCTCACACCGAGTGGGAATAGTGTTGCAACCATCAGGAAAAAGATCAGGGGATTGACCAGATCACTTCGACGCCGATAAGACAGCAACAGATCGCGCTTCAGCACAGCCAGAAAGAGACCACGCAGGGTCTGCTCACGGGACTGCACCGGCTCATTAGTCAGCATTTCGCTCATGAAGTTCCGGCCAGTTCATCGAGATTTATACGTCGTACCCGATCACCCATCTTCAGTTCATGATGGGTTGTCAGAATAACACTGCCACCGCGTTCGGCATGGCGTGTGATCAGGGCTTCTTTTGCAGCCACGCCCCGTTTATCGATAGCCGTAAAGGGTTCGTCCAGAATCCATAATGGCGCGCTACTTAGGTAAAGGCGCGCGAGGCTAACACGTCGATTCTGGCCGGCTGACAACATATGACAAGGCACATCTTCGTAGCCTTTAAGCCCAACCTGATCGAGCGCATCGAAGATTTGCTCATGCGCGATAGCCGGGTGCATCGCCGCGTACCAGTTCAAGTTTTCTTCCGGTGTGAGAATGGCTTTCACACCAGGTTGATGACCGAAGTAAAGCAGCGAACGACGAAAGTCGTCAGCGACATCGTCTATTGGCTCTCCCTGCCAATAGATATCGCCTTCGAAATTGCGGGATAAGCCTCCCAGGATACGTAACAACGTGGTTTTACCACTGCCGTTCTGTCCTTCGATTTGAACAACTTCACCTTGCTTTACAACAAAGTTAAGATCTTCAAAGAGAATACGGTCATCACGTTCACAAAAGAGCTGTTTTACATTTAACAGCGGCTCGGACAAAACACCCACCCCAAGCCGAAAACCCGACTTAACTCTATACTTTTAAGCGGTACGGCCGACAATTTAATTTAGCGGCTTATTATATACGAATTCACGACCAGTGCAGCAGCCGTCACTACGGAGAAAAGTATTGTTTCCGCAAAATTCTGCCCTTTCCTTGCCTCTGCGCGATACGCCGCCGGAGACACAAAAGGCTTTGAATCAGGTTCTGACCAGCGACAGCCCCCAAAATGCCCGGGTGGCGAGAGTTTCACCTGACGCCAATAACACAGGGGCGTCACGAATTGTGCTGGAAATTAACGGTAAAACGATACAACTTATTACAAAACAACCTCTGCAGGCCGGCGCTCAGTTGCAAGTCAGCCTAACCCTTGATGGCAAACTTCTATTACAACAAACTGCCATCTCCAGTGCACCCGCCACAAGTACTACACCCTCTAATACCAAGGCAGTACCTGCTAACAGTGCGGCACCCTCATCACCGACGCCACCGCCAGCGATCAGCCTCAAAGCGGGCATTTCAGAAGTTCCAATCAGCAAAGGCACTGTTATTGAGGGCACCGTCATTCGAAGCACCCCGACAGGTGCACCCACGATACCTGCAGCATCATCGAATACATCTTCTGGAAGCAGCACCTATAACAGACCGATCCCCACCGGTAATCTTCAAACAACACCTGCACCTGCACCTGCACAACAACAGCCCACTACAGCAATACAGAGCACACCATCAGGCACTGCACCTGGTTCGAACACTCAGGCAGCCGCCCCCGCTCCGGTTCAAGGAACGCCTGTACCTGCCTCGAGTAGTGAACTCCTTGCTCAACAACGCTCCGAAACATTATCAACGCTAAGATCAAAATCAAACCTACCAACACAGAACACACCACCAGTAACGGCACATACTGCAAATAAGTCCTTGAATAGCCAGACATCCGCACCGCCCTCCAGTTCAATCCAAGGCATTACGAAACCAACCTCAATTAGCGAGTCCCGTGTGCAACAACGCCCCGAAACGTTATCGACGGCCAGGGCCGTAGCAACCGCACAGGCTCAATCAGGCAATACCGTTGCACCAGCATCCCCCGCGACCGCACATTCGCCATCCAGCAACGCACCTGTATCAACGCAATTACCGCAGGCGGGGCACGCTTCGCCCCCCTCTGGAGGTCCGGCTTCAACCACAAACGCTCAACCCAGCTCCCATGTACCTGTGCAGAGGAATGCCAGTGCGTCACTCAACCCGAGCACCACTGGCACATCATCCAACGCACAAACACAGCCGCCTCCAGCAAGCACGATCCCTTCTGTATCTTCATCAGGAACCGCTACGACTCCCTCGAACACAACATTTAACCTAGATATTCGCCTGAACTCGGGGCAGACCACCACACTTCAGTCGAATATTCCACTGAGTCCAAGTACTGTGTTGACCATCCAACGCACCTCCGGTGGTGAAATTCTCGCGACCCCCTTACCAACGACCAGCCAAGCTACGGAACTCCAGCGCGAACAGGCCGCCATACAAGCTGCTCTGCGCACTGCACTGCCCAACCAACAGCCGTTAGCTAATTCGTTGAATCAACTACAAGGATCCGCTAACCAGCTTCCGCAGACGGAGATATCCGGGCTTGTACGCTCCATGTTGCAATTGTTTGGCCTTCGCCCTGGCACACCTGAGGCCCCCCAAACACTGCGGCAAAACGTACAGGCGGGCGGAACACAAACCGAAGCCCAACTCGCAGCGGGAAAACCGCCGGGCAAGACCGATATGAAAGGCTTACTGCGTCAGCTACAGCAACACAGTGCTGATCTGCCCGTTGAGCAGCGCCAGCGAATGGAACAACTCATTCAGACCATGCAATCCCGTATAACCCAAAATCAGCTCTCCTCTCTTCAACAATGGAAAGAAGCACCTGATGGCAGTTTTGAACGGGTTATACAACTGGATATCCCCGTCCTTAACAACAATCAAATGGATAATTTGGAACTGCGCATCAGCCAGGAACGCAGCGCGCATGGAACTCATGAACTGACCACACTATGGCGCGCACGCCTGCATTTTGACCTTGAGGAACTTGGCGCTATCGATGCCGAAATAAAGCTCACCAGCGACGAGCAGGTTCAGATTCAATTTTGGTGCAATGAACGCCATGCGCAGCGCCACATTCAGAAACAGCTGCAGGAGTTCGGCCAGTTATTGCAGAACAAAGGATTTGAAACCCCCGAACTCCAGTGCTACCACGGGCATTCACCGGATCGCCAAGGTGAAGTTATCCAGAAAAACCTCGTAGATATCCACACATGAAGCGCCTACAAAAACCTCAACAAGCGGTCGCGCTGAACTATAAACTCGGCGAACAAAGCGCTCCGACCGTTGCGGCCAAAGGCCAGGGCGTTATCGCAGAGCAGATCATTGCATTGGCTGAGGAAAGTGGCGTTCACATCCATGAAAGCCCAGAATTGGTAGAACTTCTGGTACGATTGCATGTGGGAGATGAAATCCCGGAAGCCCTCTATCGCGCAATCGCGGAGGTCATCGCTTTTGCTTACAGTCTAAAACACGATACGTAGACAGTATCTGGGCTTGGAAGGTGGGGAAGGGAGAGAGACCTGAAAGCTGAACTGACTATTTCTGATGACCAAGACTATCAGTTGCTTTTAATTCCTGATGCAACAACGCCATCAATTCGGCTTCGGGACGACCGATACCACAACTTTCGACCAGATCATCAACATTGGCCCCCATCTCCATTAAGCGTGCGGCCTGATTAAACGCCATCGCACCTGGATCACGGTTTTCCAATTCCAGTTGTTTTTCGGCGGTATTGTTTAGCTTCTGTTCGATTTCGACGACCCGGCGTCCCATCCCAATAGATGAGTTGGTGATCGCCTGAATTTCATTTCGAAGCAATCCCACCAAGGCCTGCTGGCGGCGTTCATACTGGCGCATCCGCTTGAACAGCACAACACAGCTCACCAAAGCCAGCAAGCTCAACAGTGCAAAGATCGATGTCCAGATGGAAAATTCCACAGAGCGCTCCGATACGACAAGATAAGATAAGATTAAGGATACTAAAGCATGCCCGCTTTATACAGTCTGACGGCAGTCACAGATTCTCATCCAGCAACGCCTGCAACTTATCCACATCCATAATCGCACATCGTTCGTTCATATTTGTCCCCAACATCCAAGGACGGGTATTACTATCACCAGCCCAAACAATATCGCTATGTGACATGCGGATCGATTTAACCAACGTATCGCAGGCCAACGCCCATCGACGTCCTTTAAGAATCAATACCTCTTCATATTTGGCACGCGCGGGATCAAAGCGCCCGGGAAGTAACCAACTGCCGGTATCAACCACACGGGTTTCTTTGTCCATAGCAGTAAAAGCCCCTAGCACCCACTCATGATCCAAATCCAAATGCAGGGTCAGTCTTTCCATCGATACAGCGCCATCCACATCATCAACCGGAATAGCCAGGTTCAGCCCCTGAAGCTGGAACAAAATACAATTGAGCACATCTTCCGGGATATCTAACGCCGGTTTTGGCGCTGCATCATCAACATGGGTTTCCACAGCCTGAACTGGCGGGCTGTCGAGCTCGGGTTGGGCATGATCCTCAAGCGAATCCTCACCAATCAATTCAGCCGGGGTATCCAGCGATACTGCCTCATTCAACTCAACTGCTAGCCCTGTATCATCTTCCGCCGGGAACAGCTCAGGCTCAGGCTCATCCGATGTGGCTGATGTATCTGCCGCAATCTCAACTTCCGATGCATTTGGCTCTGTCGGGGCAGCGTCAAGCAACTCGCTTTCCACCGTGAGTAGTGAAGGCTCACTCTCTTGCGGCTCATCACGCTCAAGCGCTTCGATCGCCTGCAATTCGGCTTCAGTATCACGCGCAAGCGTATCAGGATCTTCCAACAGCGATTCCAGGTAATCGAATACAACCTGCTGATTCCCTGTTTGTGGGGCATAGTAATCTGCGTCTTCTGGTAACTTCGTCATACCGACGCCTCTTGTTTTTGTGCTTCAACCAGCGTCCGCAATATTCGGGCATACGCATGAACACCGCGGCTACTGGAATCGACGGCGGAAGGAACTAACCCTTTGATACTGGCATTTCGCAACTCAGTATCAACCGGCACAATCGCGCTGGAAATACG